>NZ_JCBANN010000169.1:0-203 GCF_059761975.1 Achromobacter sp. 46006 | reverse complement strand
TTCACCGTCACCACCGCCGACGGCACCAAGAGCACCGTCACCGTCACCATCGACGGCACCAACGACAAGCCCGAACTGAGCGGCAAGACCGATGGCGCCGTGACCGAGGACGGCGCCACCAGCGCCACCGGCAAGCTCGACGTCAGCGACGTCGACACCAGCGACACCCACACCTGGACCGTCAGCAACGACGGCAAGGGCCA
>NZ_JCBANN010000168.1:0-217 GCF_059761975.1 Achromobacter sp. 46006 | reverse complement strand
GCCGTCATCACCCCGAACCAGCCGGGCGACGATGCCGGCTCCGTCAAGGAAGACGGCAACCTGACCACCGGCGGCAAGCTGGACGTCACCGACAAGGATGCCGGCGAGGCCACCTTCAACGCCCAGACCGACGCCAAGGGCGAGCATGGCTCGTTCTCGATCGACGCCGACGGCAACTGGACGTACCAGCTCGACAACAACGATCCCAAGGTCCAGG
>NZ_JCBANN010000167.1:0-235 GCF_059761975.1 Achromobacter sp. 46006 | reverse complement strand
GCGAGAAGCTCACCGAGACCTTCACCGTCACCACCGCCGACGGCACCAAGAGCACCGTCACCGTCACCATCGACGGCACCAACGACAAGCCCGAACTGAGCGGCAAGACCGATGGCGCCGTGACCGAAGACGGCGCCACCAGCGCCAGCGGCAAGCTCGACGTCAGCGACGTCGACACCAGCGACACCCACACCTGGACCGTCAGCAACGACGGCAAGGGCCAGTACGGCACCTT
>NZ_JCBANN010000166.1:0-235 GCF_059761975.1 Achromobacter sp. 46006 | reverse complement strand
TTCACCGTCACCACCGCCGACGGCACCAAGAGCACCGTCACCGTCACCATCGACGGCACCAACGACAAGCCCGAACTGAGCGGCAAGACCGATGGCGCCGTGACCGAGGACGGCGCCACCAGCGCCAGCGGCAAGCTCGACGTCAGCGACGTCGACACCAGCGACACCCACACCTGGACCGTCAGCAACGACGGCAAGGGCCAGTACGGCACCTTCACCGTCGACCAGAGCGGCA
>NZ_JCBANN010000165.1:0-247 GCF_059761975.1 Achromobacter sp. 46006 | reverse complement strand
TACGGCACCTTCACCGTCGACCAGAGCGGCAACTGGAAGTTCGAGCTGGACAACAGCAGCGACAAGGTCCAGGCCCTGAAGGACGGCGAAAAAGTCACCGACACCATCACCGTCACGGTTGATGACGGCAACGGCGGCACCGCCACCAAGACCATCACCGTCGAAATCACCGGCACCAACGACACGGCCGTCATCACCCCGAACCAGCCGGGCGACGATGCCGGCTCCGTCAAGGAAGACGGCAACC
>NZ_JCBANN010000164.1:0-255 GCF_059761975.1 Achromobacter sp. 46006 | reverse complement strand
TTTTTGCAGATCGTGCAACTGGCTTCTGCCTGATTTGCACCAACTTACGCAAAATTCGCCGACCGCCGGTTCGAGAGAATCATCGCTGACTCACCGCCTTGCTGCCCTGCGGCAGATCTGTCGCCGTAGCGCCAAATCCGTTGCACTTGCCTTGCCTCGCTGCCCAACAAACTGCTTGAACTGCGAAGGAGCGAGACTATAGCACAGAAATTCGGCGTGTCACGTCGGCATGACAACCATTTTGCAGAAAGATGA
>NZ_JCBANN010000163.1:0-255 GCF_059761975.1 Achromobacter sp. 46006 | reverse complement strand
TCCGGCCAGGGCGAAGGCCAGTTGTCGGAACGGCACACCACGGGCGGCATCGGCCTCTACTACGCCCTGATCCACGAGGACGGCCCGTTCGTCGACGTCATCGCCAAGTACCTGAAAACCAACCAGAACTACCAGTTCCCGAGCCAACTGAACATTGCCGCGCAGGGCGCGCGGTCGACGTCGCTGCTGGCCAGCGTGCAGGCCGGATGGCGGCTGAACCTGCTCAACGGCGGCGCCTTCATCGAGCCATCGGCC
>NZ_JCBANN010000162.1:0-255 GCF_059761975.1 Achromobacter sp. 46006 | reverse complement strand
TTGCCGCGACGGACAGCACGCTTGTCTTCCGGGTCGATCCGAATGGCGGCGATCATGACCGCCTGACGGTCACCACCGGGCTGAGCGGCGGCGGCAACCGCTTGCGGATCACCGAATTCGGCGACCGACCCGCCAGCGCCGCGCCCGTCGCGCGCGAAGACCTGTTGCTGAGCGCTCCGGCCTCCGCGCCGGCTGACCTGTTTCAACTGGAGCAGGCCTACACCAATGGCACGGCCGCCGACGCCGCGGACGGCA
>NZ_JCBANN010000161.1:0-255 GCF_059761975.1 Achromobacter sp. 46006 | reverse complement strand
ACCTCCACCTGCTTGCTGGTGCCGCCGTAGACGATGGGTTCCTCGAAGCCGGCCACGGTCTGGCGGTAGCGCGACTTGCTGGCGCCGGCGAACAGGGTCCAGTAGCCGAACGGGATGCTGTAGTTGAGGGAGGCGGCGCGCGAGCCGGCGTCGCTGTTGCGCAGGTCGGCGTTGCTGTTCCAGGAGACCGACAACTGGTCATACAGGAACAGCGGCGAATCGAGCGTGAGGCCGGCGTTGACCTGGTTCTTGCCG
>NZ_JCBANN010000160.1:0-255 GCF_059761975.1 Achromobacter sp. 46006 | reverse complement strand
CGTCATCAACCGTGACGGTGATGGTGTCGGTGACTTTTTCGCCGTCCTTCAGGGCCTGGACCTTGTCGCTGCTGTTGTCCAGCTCGAACTTCCAGTTGCCGCTCTGGTCGACGGTGAAGGTGCCGTATTGGCCCTTGCCGTCGTTGCTGACGGTCCAGGTGTGGGTGTCGCTGGTGTCGACGTCGCTGACGTCGAGCTTGCCGGTGGCGCTGGTGGCGCCGTCCTCGGTCACGGCGCCATCGGTCTTGCCGCTCA
>NZ_JCBANN010000159.1:0-255 GCF_059761975.1 Achromobacter sp. 46006 | reverse complement strand
GAGACCGACAACTGGTCATACAGGAACAGCGGCGAATCGAGCGTGAGGCCGGCGTTGACCTGGTTCTTGCCGGTGGATTCCAGGCCGGCGTTGTCGCCGCCCACATAGGCGTGCCAGCGCTTGCCGGTGCCGGGTTTGATGATGATGTCCGAGTCGCCCAGCGCGGGGCCGGGCGCCACGTCGATGCTGGCGTCGGCCTGGCCGGCCAGCCGGCGGATGTTTTCCAGCGCCTGGTCCAGGTCGCGCTGGTTGACC
>NZ_JCBANN010000158.1:0-255 GCF_059761975.1 Achromobacter sp. 46006 | reverse complement strand
GCAACCTCATCGGCACCCGTGCCGGCCGCAACGCGCAACGCCAGCCCATCGCCACCGGCTCGCACTGCGACACCGTCATGAGCGGCGGCCGCTTCGACGGCATCATCGGCGTGCTGGCCGGCATCGAGGTCGCCCACACCCTGCATGAACAGGGCATCGAACTGGAACACCCCTTCGAAGTCATCGACTTCCTGTCGGAAGAACCCAGCGACTACGGCATCTCCTGCGTCGGCAGCCGCGCCCTGAGCGGCCAGC
>NZ_JCBANN010000157.1:0-258 GCF_059761975.1 Achromobacter sp. 46006 | reverse complement strand
TGATCCTATAACACTGATGGTTATGACCTGGTGATATAGCGTTCCAAGTGTCGTTCAATACAAAATCTGGCTGCCCCGTCAGCAGCCAGCCAACACCAATTACACCCACTGTGCGGGATCATCGAGCCAGACTCTGATCCCCCACACGTTGCGCTTCTTCCAAGATTGGAGCGGTTGTCCCTCAAAGACAATCTCTCAACCCGTTACGCCTGACGACCATAGCAAGGTGGTACCACTCCTTCCCATCCCGAACAGGAC
>NZ_JCBANN010000156.1:0-258 GCF_059761975.1 Achromobacter sp. 46006 | reverse complement strand
CCTGCGCGCTGCGCTGCGCCAGCGAGCGCACCTCGCCCGCCACCACCGCGAAGCCCTTGCCCTGCTCGCCCGCGCGCGCCGCTTCCACCGCCGCGTTCAGCGCCAGGATGTTGGTCTGGAACGCAATACCATCGATTACCGACACGATCTCGGAAATCTTGCGCGAACTGGCCGAAATGCCCTGCATGGTGTTGACCACTTCGGCCACCGCCGAACCGCCGCGCTCGGCCACGTCCGAAGCGCTGGCCGCCAACTGGT
>NZ_JCBANN010000155.1:0-261 GCF_059761975.1 Achromobacter sp. 46006 | reverse complement strand
ACGTGGGCGCCACCACCATCACGCGCGAGATGGAAAAGGCAGCGGTCTACGCCATTGCCGAACTGGCCGAGGAAGAGCAGAACGAAGTGGTGGCCGCGGCCTATGGCACCTACGATATTTCGTTCGGGCCCGAGTACCTGATTCCCAAGCCGTTCGATCCGCGCCTGATCGTGCGCATCGCGCCGGCGGTGGCCAAGGCCGCCATGGAAGGCGGCGTGGCCACGCGCCCGCTGGCCGACCTGGAAGCCTACGAAGAGCAGT
>NZ_JCBANN010000154.1:0-294 GCF_059761975.1 Achromobacter sp. 46006 | reverse complement strand
GGTTGCCGTCTTCCTTGACGGAGCCGGCATCGTCGCCCGGCTGGTTCGGGGTGATGACGGCCGTGTCGTTGGTGCCGGTGATTTCGACGGTGATGGTCTTGGTGGCGGTGCCGCCGTTGCCGTCATCGACCGTGACGGTGATGGTGTCGGTGACCTTTTCGCCGTCTTTCAGGGCCTGGACCTTGTCGCTGCTGTTGTCCAGCTCGAACTTCCAGTTGCCGCTCTGGTCGACGGTGAAGGTGCCGTACTGGCCCTTGCCGTCGTTGCTGACGGTCCAGGTGTGGGTGTCGCTGG
>NZ_JCBANN010000153.1:0-295 GCF_059761975.1 Achromobacter sp. 46006 | reverse complement strand
CCGACCGCCACGTTGCCGCCGGCCGCCGTCTTGAGCAGGTTGTAGGCGATGTTGCCCGCGTCCACGTTCGGGCACACCAGCAGGTTGGCCTCGCCCTTGAGCGTGGAGGACGGCAGGATGCGCAGGCGCAGCGCCTCGTCCAGCGCGCAGTCGCCATGCATCTCGCCGTCGATCTCCAGGTCCGGCGCGGCCTCGCGCACCAGCTCCAGCGCGCGGCGCATCTTGGCGCCCGAGGCCGAACTGCCCGAGCCGAAGTTCGAGCGCGACAGCAGCGCCACCTTCGGCGCCAGGAACA
>NZ_JCBANN010000152.1:0-326 GCF_059761975.1 Achromobacter sp. 46006 | reverse complement strand
ATTGCGTTCCAGACCAACATCCTGGCGCTGAACGCGGCGGTGGAAGCGGCGCGCGCGGGCGAGCAGGGCAAGGGCTTCGCGGTGGTGGCGGGCGAGGTGCGCTCGCTGGCGCAGCGCAGCGCGCAGGCGGCCAAGGAGATCAAGGGCCTGATCGAGGATTCGGTGACGAAGGTGGGCGCCGGTTCGCAGCAGGTGGAACGGGCGGGCGCGACGATGCAGGAGATCGTGGCCTCGGTCAAGCGGGTGACGGACATCATGGGCGAGATCTCTGCGGCCTCGGAAGAGCAGTCCAGCGGTATCGACCAGGTCAACCGGGCGGTGTCGCA
>NZ_JCBANN010000151.1:0-374 GCF_059761975.1 Achromobacter sp. 46006 | reverse complement strand
GGCGGTGAGTCAGCGATGATTCTCTCGAACCGGCGGTCGGCGAATTTTGCGTAAGTTGGTGCAAATCAGGCAGAAGCCAGTTGCACGATCTGCAAAAATTGTGCTATAGTCTTGGGCTTGGCTGGTGACGGCGAATCAGGGTTTGCCCGGTGGGGTGGTCTGAATGGCGTTGCAAGCCGACTGGGGCGGTAACCAACCTCTGGGGCGATCCGGGGCTGCTGCGAAGTGAAGCGATTCACGAGGTGGCGGGGTTGCAAGATAGGGTGCAAATCAGGCAAAAGCCAGTTGCATAATCTGCAAAAGTTGTGTTATAGTTTCAGGCTTGGCAGTTACCGAAAACTTAGGGTTAACCCTGATATTTCGATAGCTGCTAA
>NZ_JCBANN010000150.1:0-378 GCF_059761975.1 Achromobacter sp. 46006 | reverse complement strand
CGGGATCGCCGTAGACATACCCCGGCTGGTTGGAGAACTGCGGCAGCGTGCCGCGCACCCCGCCGCCGATGTCCAGCACCATCTGGTCGATGTAGTGGCGATGGCCGTAGCTGAACTCGTAGCCGGCCACGTCGCGCCGCTGCACCTCGATGTCGATGTCGTTGAGGGTGCTGTTGGCCCGCTTGCGCAGGAACTTCAGCATGGCGGTGCCCTTGTAGCTGGCGCCGCGGTACGGCACCACCGACACGCCCACCTCCACCTGCTTGCTGGTGCCGCCGTAGACGATGGGTTCCTCGAAGCCGGCCACGGTCTGGCGGTAGCGCGACTTGCTGGCGCCGGCGAACAGGGTCCAGTAGCCGAACGGGATGCTGTAGTTGA
>NZ_JCBANN010000149.1:0-378 GCF_059761975.1 Achromobacter sp. 46006 | reverse complement strand
AGCTGGACAACAGCAGCGACAAGGTCCAGGCCCTGAAGGACGGCGAAAAAGTCACCGACACCATCACCGTCACGGTCGATGACGGCAACGGCGGCACGGCGACCGAAACCATCACCGTCACCATCACGGGCACCAACGACACCGCCGTCATCACCCCGAACCAGCCGGGCGACGATGCCGGCTCCGTCAAGGAAGACGGCAACCTGACCACCGGCGGCAAGCTGGACGTCACCGACAAGGATACCGGCGAAGCCACCTTCAACGCCCAGACCGACGCCAAGGGCGAGCATGGCTCGTTCTCGATCGACGCCGACGGCAACTGGACGTACCAGCTCGACAACAACGATCCCAAGGTCCAGGCCCTGGCCGTGGGCGAGA
>NZ_JCBANN010000148.1:0-387 GCF_059761975.1 Achromobacter sp. 46006 | reverse complement strand
AGGGCATCGAACTGGAACACCCCTTCGAAGTCATCGACTTCCTGTCGGAAGAACCCAGCGACTACGGCATCTCCTGCGTCGGCAGCCGCGCCCTGAGCGGCCAGCTCTCGGCCGACATGCTGGCCGCGCGCAACGCCGATGGCGAGACGCTGGCGCAGGGCATCGCCCGCATCGGCGGCGATCCCGCCGCGCTGACCGCGCCAGTGCGCGGCCCCAACAGCACCGCCGCCTTCGTCGAACTGCACATCGAGCAAGGCCCGGTGCTGGAAAGCCGCCAGCTGCCCATCGGCGTGGTCACCAACATCGTCGGCATCCGCCGCGTGCTGATCACGGTCGAAGGCCAGCCCGATCACGCCGGCACCACGCCCATGGACATCCGCCGCGACG
>NZ_JCBANN010000147.1:0-393 GCF_059761975.1 Achromobacter sp. 46006 | reverse complement strand
ATGATGTCCAAGCTCCGTTCCCTGATTGTGTGGTCCGTGGTCTTCACGCAGGTCTGGACGCCCGTGCTGGCGCAGACCCTGCCGATCTCGGTGGACAGAAGCGTGCCGGGCGCCAAGCCCTTCGTGAGCGTCAGCAACGGTGTGCCGGTGGTCAATATCGCGCCGCCTTCGGCCGGCGGCGTGTCGAACAACCGCTACACGCAATTCAACGTCGGCCCGTCCGGCGTCGTGCTCAACAACAGCGGCGGCGCCAGCCCGTCGCAACTGGCCGGACAAGTGCCGGGCAACCCCATGCTCGGCAATCGGCATGCGGGCGCCATTCTCAACCAGGTCACCGCGCCCAATCCGTCGCAATTGCTCGGCACGTTGGAAGTGGCTGGCAATCGGGCCAAC
>NZ_JCBANN010000146.1:0-406 GCF_059761975.1 Achromobacter sp. 46006 | reverse complement strand
CGGTGTAGACCTGCTGGCCCGGCAGACCCGCCAACCCGCCCAGGTCCAGCGACAGGTCATTGCGCAAGGTCCAGCCGTCTTCCGCGGCCAGCGTCATCTGCCCATCGAAGCCGCGCACCGCGTAGCGATTGCCGATGGTGAAGTAGTCGGCCGGCACGATGGGCGTCTTGGCGTGCTGGATCTGCCAGTTGGCCTGGTACGCCATCTGCTGGCCGGCCACCTTGAAGGGCAGGTATAGACCTGCATTGGCCGTCAGGATGGTGCTGCGCCCGTTCCAGTCGGGATCGCCGTAGACATACCCCGGCTGGTTGGAGAACTGCGGCAGCGTGCCGCGCACCCCGCCGCCGATGTCCAGCACCATCTGGTCGATGTAGTGGCGATGGCCGTAGCTGAACTCGTAGCCGGC
>NZ_JCBANN010000145.1:0-438 GCF_059761975.1 Achromobacter sp. 46006 | reverse complement strand
ACCTCCACCTGCTTGCTGGTGCCGCCGTAGACGATGGGTTCCTCGAAGCCGGCCACGGTCTGGCGGTAGCGCGACTTGCTGGCGCCGGCGAACAGGGTCCAGTAGCCGAACGGGATGCTGTAGTTGACGGAGGCGGCGCGCGAGCCGGCGTCGCTGTTGCGCAGGTCGGCGTTGCTGTTCCAGGAGACCGACAACTGGTCATACAGGAACAGCGGCGAATCGAGCGTGAGGCCGGCGTTGACCTGGTTCTTGCCGGTGGATTCCAGGCCGGCGTTGTCGCCGCCCACATAGGCGTGCCAGCGCTTGCCGGAGCCGGGTTTGATGATGATGTCCGAGTCGCCCAGCGCGGGGCCGGGCGCCACGTCGATGCTGGCGTCGGCCTGGCCGGCCAGCCGGCGGATGTTTTCCAGCGCCTGGTCCAGGTCGCGCTGGTTGACC
>NZ_JCBANN010000144.1:0-499 GCF_059761975.1 Achromobacter sp. 46006 | reverse complement strand
ACCTCGGTGATCTGCCGGATGGTGCCTTCGTCCGCCGCCACGCCTGCCTGTCCCAGACGCTTGACGATTTCCTCGCGCGAACCCAGGGCGTCCAGCTCGGACAGCCTCAATGACACAGCCGTGAACAGGGACAGGCCGGGCCTGGCCTGCGCGCCGTCGCCCTGCGGCGTCTCGATCTCCGGCGTTTCGGTGGGCTTCTCGACCGGCGGGTCAGCGGGCTTCTCGGCCGGCGGGTCGGCGGGCCTTTCAACCGCCCTGTACGCCAACTGCCATTTTTTCTCCGTGTCGGTGCTGACGATTTCAAGGTTGGGCACGTAGACGGTCAGTCCTTGCGTGACCGAGCCGGTCTTGAAATAGCTGTCGGCCGTGCTCACGGGCGCGGACGCCAGCAGCAGCCTGCCGCTGGCGTTGTCCGGCACCTCGCCACGAACCAGGAGCGTGAGGTCCAGGCTGTTGTCATCGCCCAGCGCCTCGGTGGCGACATGGATGCTGTCGCTTG
>NZ_JCBANN010000143.1:0-506 GCF_059761975.1 Achromobacter sp. 46006 | reverse complement strand
ACGGGCGCGGACGCCAGCAGCAGCCTGCCGCTGGCGTTGTCCGGCACCTCGCCACGAACCAGGAGCGTGAGGTCCAGGCTGTTGTCATCGCCCAGCGCCTCGGTGGCGACATGGATGCTGTCGCTTGCGCCGTCCTGGGGGCGCGCGGTCAGGCCGAAATGCACGCCGCTGGCGTTCAGGGTACCGGTTTGCAGGGTGTGCGGCGTCCAGTCGGCCGCCTGGGGCTGGGACAATTCCACGCGGCCGCCCGTGGGCAAATGCAATGCGTCGAACTGGCGATCCTGGCTCAAGCGCCAGGGGGCGTCGTCGCGCATACTGACGAACCACCATTGCCGCTGGTCGGCGTCATGGCTGACCGCCAGGCCGCCGAGCCAGGGGTTGCCGTCCGCGGCGTCGGCGGCCGTGCCATTGGTGTAGGCCTGCTCCAGTTGAAACAGGTCAGCCGGCGCGGAGGCCGGAGCGCTCAGCAACAGGTCTTCGCGCGCGACGGGCGCGGCGCTGGCGGG
>NZ_JCBANN010000142.1:0-507 GCF_059761975.1 Achromobacter sp. 46006 | reverse complement strand
TCTGGTTGGTTTTCAGGTACTTGGCGATGACGTCGACGAACGGGCCGTCCTCGTGGATCAGGGCGTAGTAGAGGCCGATGCCGCCCGTGGTGTGCCGTTCCGACAACTGGCCTTCGCCCTGGCCGGAGCCCTGCGTGTAGCTGCCCATGACGCCGTACAGTTGCCTGCCCTGCTTGCGGTCGAGACCGAACTGCAGCGTGGTGTGCTTCAGGCCGATCTGCTGGTAGTCGGCGCGCCCGTGGCTGGTCTTGATCCAGAGTCCGGCGTCTTCGTTGAGTTGGCGCACGTCGCCCAGGCGCTTGTCGAGCTGGTTGGTTTCGAGCACGAAGGAGACGCGTGGCAGGCTGGCCAGCGTGCCGGTGCGGGCGATCTGCTGGCGCACCTCGGTGATCTGCCGGATGGTGCCTTCGTCCGCCGCCACGCCTGCCTGTCCCAGACGCTTGACGATTTCCTCGCGCGAACCCAGGGCGTCCAGCTCGGACAGCCTCAATGACACAGCCGTGAACA
>NZ_JCBANN010000141.1:0-535 GCF_059761975.1 Achromobacter sp. 46006 | reverse complement strand
TCACGAAGGGCTTGGCGCCCGGCACGCTTCTGTCCACCGAGATCGGCAGGGTCTGCGCCAGCACGGGCGTCCAGACCTGCGTGAAGACCACGGACCACACAATCAGGGAACGGAGCTTGGACATCATGCTTACTCGATTGCACCAAGGGTTGGGGGCTGGCTTTGCGAGCGCTTCGACAACGCAAAGCGACGGGCTCAGAACTCGAACATCAGCGTCGCCGCGAACACGGTGCTGGCGGTTTTCAGCGAATCAGGCTTTTGCAACGGCCAGCCAGCGGAAATGTCGTAGCTGGCGTTGATCGCACTGGTCGCAGCGGGCAGGGAAGCACGGCCGCGCAGGCCGATCACCGCGCCGACCAACGTACGGCTGGCCAGGTACTGGGCCGACGGCCCCCCGACTCGGCCAGTGTCCAGCCCGGTGTAGACCTGCTGGCCCGGCAGACCCGCCAACCCGCCCAGGTCCAGCGACAGGTCATTGCGCAAGGTCCAGCCGTCTTCCGCGGCCAGCGTCATCTGCCCATCGAAGCCGCGCACC
>NZ_JCBANN010000140.1:0-577 GCF_059761975.1 Achromobacter sp. 46006 | reverse complement strand
ACCTCGGTGATCTGCCGGATGGTGCCTTCGTCCGCCGCCACGCCTGCCTGTCCCAGACGCTTGACGATTTCCTCGCGCGAACCCAGGGCGTCCAGCTCGGACAGCCTCAATGACACAGCCGTGAACAAGGACAGGCCGGGCCTGGCCTGCGCGCCGTCGCCGGCATCCGGGGTGATGACAAGGACGGGATCGTCGGCGGGCGGTGGCGCGGGTTCGGTTGCGGTATCGCCGGGGGCTTCAGGTTGGCCGGAGGCATCGCCCGTTGGCGGCGTCTCGATCTCCGGCGTTTCGGTGGGCTTTTCGACTGGCGGGTCGGCGGGCCTTTCAACCGCCCTGTACGCCAACTGCCATTTTTTCTCCGTGTCGGTGCTGACGATTTCAAGGTTGGGCACGTAGACGGTCAGGCCCTGCGTGACCGAGCCCGTCTTGAAATAGCTGTCGGCCGTGCCTACGGGCGCGGACGCCAGCAGCAGCCTGCCGCTGGCGTTGTCCGGCACCTCGCCACGAACCAGGAGCGTGAGGTCCAGGCTGTTGTCATCGCCCAGCGCCTCGGTGGCGACATGGATGCTGTCGCTTG
>NZ_JCBANN010000139.1:0-630 GCF_059761975.1 Achromobacter sp. 46006 | reverse complement strand
CTTCGGCGCTTTGGAAAGCACGCAGGTCCGCCGAATCCATGCCAAGGCCCGTTTTTTCCCAGCTGTTCGGGCTATGCCCCGGCGAGGCCGTCCTTCATAATTCAATCCGGCCGTCTGTATCTATATTTTTCTTAACATGACCATTCCCCCGCTCGATCCACTTGCTACGCAGCACAATGGCACCCCGGATCCCGAGAGTGAAGGGCCGATGGATCCGCAGACGGCGCGCCTGCGCGAAGAAAACCGCGCCTTGCGCGAACTGCTGGCCGCGCAGGTCCAGGCTTCGATCCCGCGCCCTCCCGGCCCGCTCAAGCGGCTGGGCTGGTGGCTGATCAGCGCGCCCGGCGCCGCCCTGGTCGGCTGGCGCAGCCTACTGGGGCGTGAAGACGCCACGCCGATCACCGGCAAACGGGTGGGCTACGCCACGCTGACGGTGTTCTACACCCTGGCGATCTATGGCGCGCTGGTGCTACTGGTGGTGTCTTGGAGCACGCCCGATGCCGGGCGCACGGGCGCATCCGCCGCCGGTCCGGTGCGCGTCCCCCTGGGCGCGCCGCCGGGCGTGGGACCGGAGGCTGCCCGGTCGTCGGACCCGCGCTCGCCCGCGGCTCCGATTGCGCCGCGCACCGC
>NZ_JCBANN010000138.1:0-650 GCF_059761975.1 Achromobacter sp. 46006 | reverse complement strand
GCCTGGCGCTGTGCGTTTCGTTCGTCGCCTTGCTGATCCCTGCGCC
Organism: Achromobacter sp. 46006; assembly: GCF_059761975.1. NCBI lineage: Bacteria > Pseudomonadati > Pseudomonadota > Betaproteobacteria > Burkholderiales > Alcaligenaceae > Achromobacter > Achromobacter sp. 46006. Next base: position 604 of record NZ_JCBANN010000138.1, on the reverse strand, counting down.
ACCCCTGGCCGCGCAACCCCTGCCCGCGGACGCCGCCGCGCGCGCCAGCGACATCCAGCGCCGCCAGGAACAGGAAATCGACGCCCAGCGTGCCCGCGCCGCCGAGCGGCCGGACGTGTTGTCGGCGCCGCCCGCCGTCGCCGGCGAGGGACCGCTCGTGTTCCCCGAGGAATCGCCCTGCTTCACGATCGGCCAGGTGGCCTGGGATGGCGCCGGCCCACCGACCGCGCTGCGCCGCGACGCCGAGACCACGCTGGGGCGGTGCATCGGCGGGCAGGGGTTGCGCGCCTTGCAGGAACACCTGATGGCGCGCCTGATCGACCGCGGCCTGATCACCGCCCGCGTGCTGGTGCCGGAGCAGTCGCTGGCCACGGGCACGCTGACGCTGCGCTACGTGTCCGGCCGCATTTCGGGCGTCAAGAGCGAGGGCGCGCCCGGCTGGTGGCGCACCGCGCTGCCCACCTGGCCGGGCGGCGAGGTCAACCAGCGCGACCTGGACCAGGCGCTGGAAAACATCCGCCGGCTGGCCGGCCAGGCCGACGCCAGCATCGACGTGGCGCCCGGCCCCGCGCTGGGCGACTCGGACATCATCATCAAACCCGGC
>NZ_JCBANN010000137.1:0-651 GCF_059761975.1 Achromobacter sp. 46006 | reverse complement strand
GCGATCCAGTTCCAGCACGGTCTGGTACAGCACTCGTGTGCCGTCCAGCAGTTGCGCCGGCTCGATCCATTCCTCGGGGCAGTGGCTGCGTCCGTTCAGGCAGGGGATGAAGATCATGCCGATGGGGCCGGTGGGGGCCATGTAGACGGCGTCGTGGCCGGCGCCGCTGGGCAGGCGCATGCTGGCGTAGCCGAGCTGGTCGGCGGCGGCCTGCACCGCGTCCATCACCAGGGGCGTGCAGTCGGTGGGCTGGGCGCGGCTCAACTGGACGAAGCCGGCGGTCAGGCGCAGCGCCTTCAGGTCGGCGGCCACGCCGGCCATCAGCGTTTCGGGGAAGGCGTCCAGCACGGCGTTGCTGTCGCTGCGCATTTCCAGCGTCAGCTCGACGCGGCCGGGCACGGCGTTGGCGGCGTTGGGCGTCATGGCCAGCTTGCCGACGGTGGCGACCACGTAATGCGGCTTGCCGCTGGCGGCGCTGGCCTGGCGGCTGGCGGCGTCGATGATGCGGGCCGCGCCCACCAGGGCGTCGCGGCGGATGTCCATGGGCGTGGTGCCGGCGTGATCGGGCTGGCCTTCGACCGTGATCAGCACGCGGCGGATGCCGACGATGTTGGTGACCACGCCGATGGGCAGCTGGCGGCTTTCCAGCAC
>NZ_JCBANN010000136.1:0-678 GCF_059761975.1 Achromobacter sp. 46006 | reverse complement strand
TGGCGCTGGTGGCGCCGTCCTCGGTCACGGCGCCATCGGTCTTGCCGCTCAGTTCGGGCTTGTCGTTGGTGCCGTCGATGGTGACGGTGACGGTGCTCTTGGTGCCGTCGGCGGTGGTGACGGTGAAGGTCTCGGTGAGCTTCTCGCCCACGGCCAGGGCCTGGACCTTGGGATCGTTGTTGTCGAGCTGGTACGTCCAGTTGCCGTCGGCGTCGATCGAGAACGAGCCATGCTCGCCCTTGGCGTCGGTCTGGGCGTTGAAGGTGGCCTCGCCGGCATCCTTGTCCGTGACATCCAGTTTGCCGTTGGCGGTGTAGACCTTGTCTTCCTGCACCGTGCCCTTGTCGTCGCCCGGCTGGTTCGGGGTGATGACGGCGGTGTCGTTGGTGCCGGTGATGGTGACGGTGATGGTTTCGGTCGCCGTGCCGCCGTTGCCGTCATCGACCGTGACGGTGATGGTGTCGGTGACTTTTTCGCCGTCCTTCAGGGCCTGGACCTTGTCGCTGCTGTTGTCCAGCTCGAACTTCCAGTTGCCGCTCTGGTCGACGGTAAAGGTGCCGTACTGGCCCTTGCCGTCGTTGCTGACGGTCCAGGTGTGGGTGTCGCTGGTGTCGACGTCGCTGACGTCGAGCTTGCCGCTGGCGCTGGTGGCGCCGTCTTCGGTCACGGCGCCATCGG
>NZ_JCBANN010000135.1:0-752 GCF_059761975.1 Achromobacter sp. 46006 | reverse complement strand
GCCCTGCCCGGCGCGGCGCGGGCACGGCGGTTGCTGGCAACGCCGGCGGCACAGCCAGGCCCCTACACAGCACCCCACAGAGGTGCCCGGCTCCCGCGCCGCCCAGGCGCGAAATGACCACCCGGCTGCCAGGCCCGCCTGCCGTCGACATTGGAGGGGACCATGCAAGAAGCCTATGGTGAGAGCGACGATGCCGCCCAGCGGCCCGCGAACGCGGCGCTACGCGATGGCGAGGGGTTCCTGGGCGCACGCGATTGGGTAGCGCTGATCGTCGTGGTGGCGGGCGGCCTGAACACCGGACTGATCGCCGCCGTCAATCTCGATCTGTTCGCGCGCGTGCTGCCCTGGGCCATGGCGGCGCGCACCGCCTACGGCCTGGTCGGCCTGGCGGCGCTGCACTGCGTGGTGCTGCTGTTCCGGCTGGGCGCGGAGGCCGATTGAACGCGGCTCAACGCGCCGTGCCGGGCTCGCGCGTGCCCGGATAGCGGCCGCCCTCCTCGTATTCCGGCCCTTCCGGGTGGGGCGTGTCATCGGCCCGCCGCTTGGGCGCGGGCGCTTTGCCGGAGCCGGGCTTGTCGGCGCCGAACTGGCCACTGTTGCGGGCGGCTTGCGCATCATCGCGCGGGGCGCTGGCCGGTGTCGCGTTGCGGGTATTGCCCTTTTGGGACGGGTTCATTTTCGCTCTCCTGGTCCACGGCGCCGGACCGGCGCCCTCTGCCGCCGAGCGCGAGCAAGTGGCGTGCCCGCCAGGC
>NZ_JCBANN010000134.1:0-808 GCF_059761975.1 Achromobacter sp. 46006 | reverse complement strand
TGGAAGGCGGCGTGGCCACGCGCCCGCTGGCCGACCTGGAAGCCTACGAAGAGCAGTTGCAGCAGTTCGTGTACCACTCCGGCGCCTTCATGAAGCCGCTGTTCTCGGCCGCCAAGCGCATCGTGCGCGAAGGCGGCCCGGCCCGCATCGTGTTCGCCGAGGGCGAGGACGAACGCGTGCTGCGCGCGGTGCAGGTCGTGGTGGACGAGGGCCTGGCCCGTCCCATCCTGGTGGGCCGCCCGTCGGTGCTGCTGACCCGCATCGAGAAACTGGGCCTGCGGCTGCGCCTGGGCGAGGACGTCGAAGTCACCAACCCCGAATACGACGAGCGCTTCCACCAGTATTGGACGACCTACTGGGAGCGCATGTGCCGCCGTGGCATCACCAAGGAAATGGCGCGCGTCGAAATGCGCCGCCGCATGACCCTGATCGGCGCGATGATGGTGCACCTGGGCGATGCCGACGGCATGGTCTGCGGCACGGTCGGCGCCTATCACGACCACCTGCGCTTCGTCGACGAGGTGATCGGCCGCCGGCCGGGCCGCAATGTCTATGCCGCCATGAACATCCTGCTGCTCAACGAGCGCACGGTGGTGCTGGTGGACACGCACGTCAACGATGAACCTTCGGCCGAGCAGATCGCCGAGTTCACCATCGCCGCGGCCAAGGAAATGCAGCGCATGTTCCTGGCGCCGAAGGTGGCGCTGCTGTCGCGCTCGAACTTCGGCTCGGGCAGTTCGGCCTCGGGCGCCAAGATGCGCCGCGCGCTGGAGCTGGTGCGCGAGGCCGCGCCGGACCTGGAGATCGA
>NZ_JCBANN010000133.1:0-1011 GCF_059761975.1 Achromobacter sp. 46006 | reverse complement strand
CGCGTGCCCCGCGCGTGGAAATTCAGGAATGGCGGCGGAACGATGCCAGGAACACGCCCGCCAGGATGAACAGCGAACCGAAGGTGCGGTTCATCCAGCGGATGTGCCTGGCGTCGCGCAGGAGGCGCAGCACGCGCGCCGCCAGCAGCGTGTACACGCCCATCGCCACCAGGTCGGTGAACGCCAGCGTGCCGGCCAGCGCCGCGTACTGCGGCGTCAGCGGCAAGGCGGTGTCGACGAATTGCGGCACCACCGCCAGCAGGAACACCGTGCCCTTGGGGTTCATGGTGTTGATCAGGAAACCGCGCATCACCAGCTCGCGGATCGAGGCCTGCCTGGGATCGCCGGCATCGACCGCGACCGGCGCGGCGTCGGTGCGGATCTGGCGCACGCCCAGGTAGATCAGGTAGGCAACGCCCAGGTACTTGACCACGTTGAAGGCCATCTCGGAAGTGGCCAGCACCGCGCCCAGGCCGACCGCGACCACCACGAACTGGAACAGGATGCCCAGGATCAGGCCAGCCGTGTTCCAGTAGCCGCGAGCGAAGCCGTACTTCAGTCCGGAGGACATCGCGGAGATGGCCCCCGCGCCAGGCGAGAACGAAATGGCCCAGGAGGCCAGGAAGAACGTCAACCAGGTGGAAAGAGGCATGATGGCGCGGGTCCGTGGGTCGCAGTTACAGGTATGCCGCTGATATTACTTGGAGAGCAGCGCCGCGCGCGGGGCGCCGGCCGTACGGCCGCCGTTGCCGTTGCCGGCGGGACGGGCGCTGCCTTCGGGACGGCGGTGGTTCTGCTGTGGGCGGGCGTCGCCGCGGCCGGCGTGGGCCGGACGGTCGGACGGCTTGCCGTCGCGCTGGCCCTGGCCGCCGCGGTTGTCACCGCCGGCGCGGGCCGGCGTGGCCGACGCCTTCCTGCCAGAGATCGGGTTGGCCCGCCATGTAGGCATAGGCCGCGCGCACGCCGCGTTCGCGGCCCAGCATGTAGGTGTCGCCTTCGCCCGCATCGCTG
>NZ_JCBANN010000132.1:0-1017 GCF_059761975.1 Achromobacter sp. 46006 | reverse complement strand
CGCGGCATCACGATCAACACGGCTCACGTGGAATACGAAACGGAAACGCGCCACTACGCGCACGTTGACTGCCCGGGCCACGCTGACTACGTCAAGAACATGATCACGGGCGCCGCCCAGATGGACGGCGCGATCCTGGTCGTGTCGGCCGCTGACGGCCCGATGCCGCAAACGCGTGAACACATCCTGCTGAGCCGCCAGGTTGGCGTGCCGTACATCATCGTCTTCCTGAACAAGGCCGACATGGTTGACGACGCCGAGCTGCTCGAGCTGGTGGAAATGGAAGTTCGCGAACTGCTGAGCAAGTACGACTTCCCGGGCGACGACACCCCGATCGTGAAGGGTTCGGCCAAGCTGGCGCTGGAAGGCGACAAGGGCGAACTGGGCGAGCAAGCGATCCTGTCGCTGGCCCAAGCCCTGGACACGTACATCCCGACGCCCGAGCGTGCCGTTGACGGCGCGTTCCTGATGCCGGTCGAAGACGTGTTCTCGATCTCGGGTCGTGGCACCGTGGTGACCGGCCGTATCGAGCGCGGCATCATCAAGGTCGGCGAAGAAATCGAAATCGTCGGTATCGCTCCGACGGTCAAGACGACCTGCACCGGCGTGGAAATGTTCCGCAAGCTGCTGGACCAAGGTCAAGCCGGCGACAACGTGGGCATCCTGCTGCGCGGCACCAAGCGTGAAGACGTCCAGCGCGGCCAGGTTCTGGCCAAGCCGGGCTCGATCACCCCGCACACGGACTTCACGTCCGAGGTGTACATCCTGTCCAAGGAAGAAGGCGGCCGCCACACCCCGTTCTTCAACGGCTACCGTCCCCAGTTCTACTTCCGCACGACGGACGTGACGGGCACGATCGACCTGCCGGCCGACAAGGAAATGGTTCTGCCGGGCGACAACGTGACGATGACCGTCAAGCTGCTGGCCCCGATCGCCATGGAAGAAGGCCTGCGTTTCGCCATCCGTGAAGGCGGTCGTACCGTCGGCGCCGGCGTCGTCGCCAAGATCCTGAAGTAA
>NZ_JCBANN010000131.1:0-1084 GCF_059761975.1 Achromobacter sp. 46006 | reverse complement strand
GTGCCGGGCACCGCACGGGCCGTTGTCATTCGCTGGCCGGTCAGTCCGCGGCCGGCGTGTCCGCAGCGGCTGGCGCTGGCGCCTCCATGGCGGGCTCGGAAGGCGTCTGCGCCGGCTTGGCGCCATCGGCCGTCGGCTTGCCCGGGTTGGCCTTGCCCCTGCCGCCACGGCCGCCGCCGGCCTTGGCATGGCGCCGCGAGGCCATGCGCTTGGCGTGCTGCGCTTCGTTGGCGGTCACGGCGCCGTTGGGTTCGCCATTGAGGTCCACGCGCGCGGCGCCCTCGACCATGCAGTCCCAATAGCGGCGGCCGTCGCACCAGGTCTTGACGGCCTGCTTGATCTCATCGGCGCTGAGCTGCAGGGTCTTGGCGTGCTGCACCAGGTCCTCCAGCACACCCAGCTTGAGCGGCACCTTGGGCGCCGGCTTCTTGGGGAAGGCTTTGGGGAATTGCCGCTGCAGTCGCGAAATGGCGATCAGCACCGGGTCGACCGGCGTCTCGCGCCGCTCGGCGGCGGGCGTGCGCGCGGCTTTCCCGGGCTTCTTCTTCGAAGCCGCCTCGCCGGCGTTCGGATGCGCGGGTTGCTTCTTGGAAGCCGCCTCTTCTTGAGCCTGCTTGACAAGCAGTCCTCGGATTGCGGCTAGCTGTTCTAGGCCCATAGTGTGCTGCAAGTTCTGATGTTGAAAGCGTGGAGCATAACAGTTGTGGCGTGGGGGATTGAAGTTGCGGCCCCGCGGCGGCCGTCGTAAGCTGCTCGCCACGATGGGCAAGCACACGCGGGTTACGTTGACAAGCAGGTCTACAAGCAGGTCCGCCGCCGCCCGCCGCGCGCTGGCGTGGCTGGCGGCGGGCTTGCTGGTTTTCCAGTCACTGGTGGCTTCGGCGGCGTTCGGCGCGCCGGCGCCGGCGGTGGCCGCGCGGGGCGCGTCGGTCATCCTGTGCACGGCCAGCGGGCCGCGCATGGTGGCGCTGGATGGCGCGAACGTCGCCACCGCCGCCGCGCCTGCCGCGTTCCCGGCCACCCACGGCGCGGGCGGCGCGTTGCCGCACTGCTGCGCCGCCAACTGCGCCATGCTGACCGGCGC
>NZ_JCBANN010000130.1:0-1101 GCF_059761975.1 Achromobacter sp. 46006 | reverse complement strand
GTGCTGGACATCATTCAAGGCAAGACCACCGTCGCCGAGGCCAGCCGCCAATACGACCTGTCGCCCTCAGAGGTCGAACAGTGGGTCGACGATGGCAAGCGGGGCATGGAGAATGCCTTGCGGGCCAATCCACAGGACGTGCGCGAGCAGTACGAGCGCCAGCTCAAGGACCTTCAAGAGGCCTACGGCGAGGCGATGCTGGAGCTTCGCGCGAGAAAAAAATTGCAGTCCCTGCTGGGCGAGGACGAGAAGTGATCGAGACGATCCACCAGGGACTGCAAGCCGACGGCATCACCGTCTCGATCGCCAAGCTGTGCCGCTGGTTCAACGTGCCTCGCCGCACCGTCTACTACAAGGCGGTGAAGGCATCGCCAAAGCTCGATCCGCAGTTTGTCGCGCCCATCAAGGCGCTGATCGAAGAATCGCCGTCGTTTGGCTATCGAACGGTGGCGCATCTGTTGGGGTTCAACAAGAACACCGTGCAGCGCGTGTTCCAGTTGATGGGCTGGCAGGTCCGTAAGCGGCCCATCGGCTTCAGGCCCCGGATCCAGGCATTGCCGTCGGTGGCCACGAGGCCTAACGAGCGCTGGTCGACGGATCTGTGCCGCGTCTGGGCGGGTCGGGATGGCTGGGCGACGCTGGCGCTGGTGATTGACTGCCATACCCGGGAGTTGCTGGGCTGGCATCTGTCGCGCAGCGGCAAGGCCTGCACCGCAGGAAGCGCACTGGAACATGCCCTGATCGCCCGCTTTGGAACGCTGGGCCGCGTGCCTGTGCCGTTCCTGCTGCGATCCGACAACGGGTTGGTCTTCACCTCTCGTAGCTATACAGCGTTGGTGCGAGGCTACGGGCTGCGCCAAGAGTTCATCACGCCGCACTGCCCGCAACAGAACGGGATGGTCGAACGCGTGATCCGCACGTTGAAAGAGCAATGCGCGCATCGGCATCGCTTCGAGACCATCCAGCACGCCAGCCGCGTTGTAGGGGACTGGATACGCTTTTATAACCACCGGCGCCCACACCAGGCGCTCGGCATGAAGACCCCGGCTGAGGCATTTGCATTAGCCGCTTAAACTGAGCAGGTTCTGCTGGGTCATTACA
>NZ_JCBANN010000129.1:0-1526 GCF_059761975.1 Achromobacter sp. 46006 | reverse complement strand
CCCCATCGGCATGATCTTCATCCCCTGCCTGAACGGACGCAGCCACTGCCCCGAGGAATGGATCGAGCCGGCGCAACTGCTGGACGGCACACGAGTGCTGTACCAGACCGTGCTGGAACTGGATCGCCGGATGTCCCGATAACCCCACCCTGATGCCGCCATGGAACAGATAGAACTGAACGACAGCACCGCCGACCGCTACCTGCTGGATACCCCCGGCCTGACGCTGCTGGTGTTCCACAGCCGCACCTGCGGCACCTGCCGCATCGCGCGCGAACAGCTCCCCGAACTGGACCTGCCGGTGGAACGGGTGTGCTGGGTCGATGCGGGCGAGAACGGCGGCCTGGTGGAACGCTATGAGGTCTTCCACCTGCCGGCCATGTTCGTGACCCGCGACGGCGCCTTCTTCGGCCCGGTGCAGGCCAGCCTGGCCGAATGGGATCTGCGCCAGCAGATCGGACTGGCGCTGGACAGCTATCCGGCCGAGTTGCCGTGAGCGCCGTCGCGGGGCAGGCCCCCACCCGACGCCCCCTGGACACGCTGGCCACCGGCGTGATGCTGCTGCTGTGCGTGTGCTGGGGCTTCCAGCAGATCGCCATCAAGCTGGTGGCCGCCGACATCTCGCCCATCATGCAGGTCGGCCTGCGCTCGGCCTTTGCCGCGCTGGTGCTGGGCGCGGTGGTGTGGCGCGCCGAAGGCTCGCGCGCGCTGCGCGATGGCACGCTGGGCGCGGGCGTGCTGGTGGGCCTGCTGTTCGGCTTCGAGTTCCTGGCGATCGCGCAGGGGCTGGTCTACACCACGGCCTCGCACATGTCGGTTTTCCTGTACACCGCGCCGATCTTCACCGCGCTGGGCCTGCACTGGCGCGTGCCCGAGGAACGCATGGCGCCGCTGCAATGGCTGGGCGTGGCGCTGGCCTTCGGCGGCATCGCCGTGGCCTTCCTGGGCAACGGCCAGCCGCAGGCCGCGGCCGCCAGCAACATGCTGCTGGGCGACAGCCTCGGGCTGCTGGGCGGGCTGCTGTGGGGTGCCACCACGGTGGCGATCCGCCGCACCGCGCTGTCGGAAGCGGCGCCGTCCAAGACGCTGTTCTACCAGATGGCGATCGCCGCGCTGGTGCTCCTGGTCTATGCCGCGGCCACCGGCAACGCCAGCATCCGCTACACGCCGTCGGCCATGCTGAGCGTGGCGTTCCAATCGGTGGTGGTGGCGCTGTCGAGCTACCTGGCCTGGTTCTGGCTGCTGCGGCGCTACCTGGCCTCGCGCCTGTCGATCCTGTCGTTCATGACGCCGCTGTTCGGGGTGTCGTTCGGCGTGCTGATCCTGGACGAGCCGCTGGACGGCGCCTTCGTCCTGGGCGCGCTGATGGTGCTGGCCGGCATCTCGCTGGTGAGCGGCGCCGGCCTGCTGCGCGAGAAGCTGCGGCGCGGCCGGCGCGCCTGAACGGCGCGGGGTGACCGTAGCGGGATGACAGGCGCGGGCCGGGTCGCGGGCTGACCCGCCGCCTGGCGCGCCGGTCCTTGCCG
>NZ_JCBANN010000128.1:0-1619 GCF_059761975.1 Achromobacter sp. 46006 | reverse complement strand
GCGAGATCTCTGCGGCCTCGGAAGAGCAGTCCAGCGGTATCGACCAGGTCAACCGGGCGGTGTCGCAGATGGACGAGGTGACGCAGCAGAACGCGGCGCTGGTGGAAGAGGCGGCGGCCGCGGCCGGCTCGCTGCAGGAGCAGGCGCAGCGCCTGGCCGAAGCGGTGGCGGTGTTCAAGATCAATGCCGGCGACGTGATCGAGGTGCCGGCGCGCCAATTGGCGCAACAGCGCAGCGCACCGCGCGTCGCCGCGCCGAAGGCCGAGGATGCATCCACCGAGGCCGCCGTGCAAGCGGCCCCGCCGGAAGGCGCGGTCGAACCGGCCCAGGCTCCAGTCAAGCCCCCGGTCGCCGCGGCACGCCTGGCGCAGCCGGCCCGCGCCCGGCCCACGGCCAACAGTGGCGCCACTGCAGCGCGTCCGGCGCGCCGTCCGGCCGTCAGGACCAGCGATGCAACCGATGCCAAGCCGATCAAGCCCGCACCGGCCGCCGCGCGCCGCGCACCGCCCGCGGACGATGACTGGGAGTCCTTCTGACGACGCAAGCCGCCGCATTGAACAGGTAGTCGCAGTAACAACACTTCCCTTTTACGTTGGGGCGGCAAGCATGTCGTCCTGACGGTTACTGGAAATATCGGAAAATGTTAAGCAATCTGAAGGTGCGCACGGGCTTGATGCTGGCCCAGTTAGCCGTCGCCGTGGCCGCGCTGGTTGCCATTGCCTTGGGTTGGAACAGCATGCGATCCAACGCCGCTGCGATCGATGCCTTGGATAGCCTGAGCGTCCAGCAGAACAACCTGGTCAAGGACTCTTATGTGCAGATGCTGCGCGCAACCATCCGCGCCGACATCGCCGCCGCGCAACGCGCGGCTGGCGACAAAGCCGGCGCCGCCGAAACGACCCGCATCGTCCAGCAACTGCTGAGCGATGGCAGGGCCAAGTTGGAGCGCTTCAAGGATGTTCCGAAGACCAGCGATATCAGCCGTGCCGCGGAAGGTCAGTTGCTGGCTTCGTTCAACGGCTTTTCCGAAGGGTTGCAGGCCATGCTGGCGGCCTTGGACCGGGGGGACAGCGCCGAGTACCTGAACCTGAAGAACACCAGGACCGCCGCGGCCAGCGGCGCCTTCTCCAAGCAACTGACCGAATTCGCCAACGCGATCAATACGTACAGCGAAGCGCAGGTTGCCGCGTCGCGCTCGCAGAGCACGGTCATGGCCTATGTCTACCTGGCGTTGCTGCTGGTGATCCTGGCGGTGTCGCTGGGCGCGTTCCTGTTCGTGAACCGCGCGGTGCTGCGGCCGCTGCGCACGGTTGGCGAAAGCTTCGATCGCATCGCCGGCGGCGACTTGACCACCCGCGTCGAGGTGCAGTCGACCAACGAGATCGGGACCCTGATGGCCGCCGTCAAGCGCATGCAGGAAAGCCTGGCCCGCACGGTGTCCACGGTGCGCCGCGGCGTGGATGAGATCACGGTGGGGTCGCGCGAGATTTCTGCCGGCAACACCGACCTGTCCAGCCGCACGGAAGAACAGGCTGCCTCGCTGGAGGAAACCGCGGCATCGATGGAAGAGCTGGCTTCGACGGTCAAGCAGAACGCGGACAACGCGAGGCAGGCGAACC
>NZ_JCBANN010000127.1:0-1916 GCF_059761975.1 Achromobacter sp. 46006 | reverse complement strand
GCGCTGGCCGTGCCGGCCGGCGCGGGCACCGTGTCCGCCGCCGGTTGCGGCGCGACAGGCGCGGCGGCGGGGCGGGCGGCCGACCGCGGCAGCGCCATCAGGTAAGTGGCGATGGCGCGCAGATCGCTGTCGGGCAGCTCTGCCAGGCCATGGATCACCGGCGCCATCGGGCCGGCCGCCACGCCATGGCGTGGCGAATAGCCGGTGCGCAGGTACTGATAGAGTTCCTCGCCCGACCAGGCGCGCTCGCCGCTGGCGAGCCGGTTCAGCGCCGGGGCGTTCCAGCCCTCGGCCTGGCCGCCGGCCAGGTAGTCGAGGCCGCCCTTCTCCGCGCCCAGGCGGTTGCGCGGCGAGTGGCAGGCGGCGCAATGGCCCGCGCCTTCCACCAGATAGGCGCCGCGGTTCCACTCGGCATCCTGCGACGGGTCGGGCGTGAACGGCTTGGGGTCGTGGAACAGCAGGTTCCAGCCGGCCAGCAGCGGCCGCAGGTTGAACGGGAAGCCCAGCTCGGTGCGCGGCGGCGTGGACGCCACCGCCGGCTGCGTCATCAGGTAGCCGTACAGCGCCTGCATGTCGGCGTCGCTGAGCCTGGCGTAGGCGGTATACGGAAACGCCGGGTACAACTGGCGGCCGTCCTGGTGCACGCCCTGGCGCATGGCGCGCTCGAACGCCGCGAATGACCAGCGGCCGATGCCGGTCTGCGCATCGGGCGTGATATTGGTGGAATAGATCGTGCCGAACGGGGTCTGCAGCGCCAGCCCGCCGGCGTTGCGCGCGCCGCCCGGCGCCGTATGGCAGGCCACGCAGTCGCCCGCGGCCGCCACCAGCCGGCCGCGCTCGATCGCCTGCGCCGAGTACAAGGACGGATCCGGGCCGGCGGTCAGCGGCAGCGCGGGCTTGAGCGGCCACAATGCGGTGGCCATCGCGGCCACCCCGGCCGCGCCCGCCGCCAGCCAGCCCCAGCCGCGCCGCAGCGCGCCGCGCCGGGCGGCCTGCCGCTCCGCCAGCGCCAGGCGCAACTGGCCGGCGTCGAACGGCGCCTGGCGCAGGCGCACGCCGGTGGCATCCTGGATCGCGTTGGCGATGGCCGCCGCGGCCGGCAGCGTTACCACGCCGTCCAGATCCAGGCGGCCGGTGCGCACGATGTCGGCGGCGGCTGGCATGGCCGCTTCCAGCGCCCCGGTGCCCGCCACCGGCGCCAGCGGTGTCGCGGCGCGCCAGTCGTCGAATGCCGCCGGACCGGCGATCAGGCGGCGGGCGTCGGCCAGCCGCTCGAGTTGCTGCTGCGTAATGGCGATCCGCGTGGAGGCCCCCTGGGCCGCGCGCAGATCCTGGCTGTCGTGGCCGGCGACCACGCGCGTCACCTCGATCCGGCCGGTGGCGGGCTGGACCGCGACTTCGGCCACCCAGGCGCTCCAGACCATCTGTTCGGTGCCGTCCTCGGCCTCGCAGCGGACTTGCGCGGTGGCGAAGCCGCTGCCGCGCAGCAGGCCGTCATGCGCCGCGCCTGCGTCATCCGCGCCGGCCGCCGCCTGCGCCACCACCCGCTGCGCCAGCGCCTGGCCGCGTGCGTCGTCCAGGTGCCGCAGGCGCCAGCTCACCGGTTCCTCGCCGGCCGCCAGCGCGCGCTCATGCCACAGGCTTTCGCCCGCGAACACCTGGGCGGCATTCAGTTCATCCACGCTGGCATGCAGCAGGGCCGGCGATGCGCCTGGCGCCAAGTCCTGCCCCAGCACCGTGGCGTGGCCGCTGGCGTGCGCCTGCGCGGGCCGCGCCAGCAGGCGCGCCAGGCTGGGCCGCATGGCCCAGGGCTGGCGCGCGCGCAGCGCCGGGCCGGCGGCCAGGTCCGCTTCGCGCAACGCCAGCGCGGCGGCCGGCGCCGGCCGGCAGGCCACCAGCACCGGCCGCCCCACGGC
>NZ_JCBANN010000126.1:0-2345 GCF_059761975.1 Achromobacter sp. 46006 | reverse complement strand
CTCTGCCGGTGGGCGGCCCGGCGCGCGGGCCGGGCCGCTTTTGGGGGGCGTCAGGCCTCGGCGGCCAGTTCGTCGAAGCGCTTCAGGCTGCCTTGCCTGTCGTACTTGGCGATGGCCTTGTCGACCAGCGCCTGCATCGCCAGGCCGTCCAGGCCGGCCGGCTTGGCCACCCGGTCGACCCAGCCGTCGGTCTGCGCCGGCTGCACCAGGCTGCGCGCACGGTCCTTCTCGGCCTGCGGCAGCGACGAGAACTTCGTGCCCTCGGCCTTGGCGGTCTTGACGTACTGGCGCGCGGCCGCCTCGTAGATGCGCGCGTATTCGCCGCCGTAGATTTCGCTGACGATCTGGTCGCTGGCCTGCTTGACCGGGTCGGGGAAGCTGTTCCAGACCCGCGCGTTGATGATGGTCGCGGCCGGGCCGTGCGGGCCGTCGCCGATATCGGTGAAGTAGGGCGCGATCTCGTGCAGCTTGTAGGCCACGGCGGTGATGAAGTCGAAGCCATAGACGCCGTCGAGCACGCCGCGCTCCAGCGCGGTGTAGACCTCGGGCGCGGCCATCGGCACGGCGGTGCCGCCCAGGCGCTCGATGACCTCGTTGGCGGCGCCATAGCCCCGGATGCGCTTGCCGCGGATGTCCTCGATCGAGCGGATCGGCTGGCGCGTCACCAGCGGCGCGTAGTACCAGTTGGTCCAGTACAGCACCTTGCTGTTGTAGCGCCGCTCCCACTCGTCGCGCAGCGGCTGGTACTCGGCGTACACGTCGCGGCACAGCCATTGCAGCGCGTCCGAGCGGTGCATGCGGTAGTACCAGTCCAGGCCGCGCGTCACCGGCAACTGCGCCTGGTAGTAGCCCGGCGAGATCAACGACATTTCCGAGGTGCCGTCGCGCACGGCGGACAGGTGCTCGCCGACCTTGTTGAGCGACTGGGCCCAGTAGCGCCGTACCTTGACCGCGCCGTTGGTACGGGTTTCGAGCTGCTTGAGATACCACTCGTCCAGCCGCGAGGGGCCGGCGCTTTCGCTGATGTAGGTATCGAACTTGATGCTGACCGGCCTGGCCGCCGCGGCTGCTCGGCCGGTCCAGATGGCGGGGGCCGAGGCGCCCGCCAACAGGCTGGCCACCTTGATGAAATCGCGTCTTCTCATGCTCTCCTCCTTGGGGGATTCCGGCTTCTGATGCGCCGGTTGATGGGCCGGGCCTGGTGCCAGCCTAGCCAGTGGAATCGGCGCTGCGCAGCGTGGCGCGCAATGCGGTCTTGAGAATCTTGCCGTAGCTGTTCTTGGGCAGCTCTTCATGGAACACGTAGCGCTTGGGCTTCTTGAACGAGGCGATCTCGCGGCGGCACCAGGCGTCCAGTTCTTCCGGGGCGAGCGTGGCGCCGGGCCGCGACACCACGAATGCCACCACTTCCTCGCCCCACTGGGCGCTGGGCGCGCCGACCACCGCCACCTCGCGCACGCCGGGATGGCGCGCCAGCGTTTCCTCGACCTCGCGCGGGTAGATGTTGGAGCCGCCGGAGATGATCACGTCCTTGCTGCGGTCGGTTAGCGTCAGGAAGCCGGAAGCATCGAGCCGGCCGATGTCGCCGGTGCGCAGCCAGCCATCCACCAGTGTTTCGGCGGTCGCGGGGTCATTGCGCCAGTAGCCCTGCATGACGGCGTTGCCGCGCACCAGCACTTCGCCCTCGGTGCAGAACGGCACGCTGCGCAGCGCGGCGTCGACCACGCGCAGTTCCATGCAGCTCTGGGCGGTGCCGACCGAGGCCAGCCGCGCCGCGCGCTCGGGGTGCGAAGCGTCGGCGATGACTTCGCGCGACAGGGCGGTGATGGTCATGGGGCTTTCGCCCTGGCCGTAGATCTGTACGAAGCGCTGGCCCAGCACCGCCAGCGCTTCCTCCAGGTCGGCCAGGTACATCGGCGCGCCGCCATAGATGATGGTCTTGATGCCGCGGCCGTCGCGGCCGCCGGCGCGGGCCTGCTCCACCAGGCGCTTGATCATGGTGGGGGCGGCGAAGAACGACAGCGGCCCGGCCTGTTCGGCCAGCGCCAGGATCTCGGCAGGCTCGAAGCCGCGCGAGTCGGGCACGACATGGCGCGCCGCCTTGCGCACGTACAGCACGTGGTACAGCCCGGCGCCGTGCGACATGGGGGCGGCGTACAGCATGCCGTCGCCCGGTTCCACGGTTTCCACGTCCACCGCATAGCACAGGCCCATGGCCACCAGGTTGCGGTGGCTCAGCATCACGCCCTTGGGCCGGCCGGTGGTGCCGGACGTATAGAACAGCCAGGCCAGCGCGTCGGCGGCCAGCGCCGCGGGCGGCGCCCACGGGCCGCACGCCTCGCAGG
>NZ_JCBANN010000125.1:0-2385 GCF_059761975.1 Achromobacter sp. 46006 | reverse complement strand
AAATCTTGCGCGAACTGGCCGAAATGCCCTGCATGGTGTTGACCACTTCGGCCACCGCCGAACCGCCGCGCTCGGCCACGTCCGAAGCGCTGGCCGCCAACTGGTTCGCCTGCCTCGCGTTGTCCGCGTTCTGCTTGACCGTCGAAGCCAGCTCTTCCATCGATGCCGCGGTTTCCTCCAGCGAGGCAGCCTGTTCTTCCGTGCGGCTGGACAGGTCGGTGTTGCCGGCCGAAATCTCGCGCGACCCCACCGTGATCTCATCCACGCCGCGGCGCACCGTGGACACCGTGCGGGTCAGGCTTTCCTGCATGCGCTTGAGGGCGGCAAACAACTGGCCGATCTCGTTGTGCGAACGCACTTCGACACGGCTGGTCAGATCGCCCGCGGCGATCTTGTCGAAGTGCTGGCCGGCCTCGACCAGCGGACGCACGACCAGGCGGCCAAACAGCACGCGGCAGAACACCATCAGGACCAGCGCCAGGCCCACGGCCACGCCCACCGCCACCAGGGCGCGATTGAAATTGTTCTCGGCCTGCTCGATCGTGGCCTGCTGCTGGTCATCGATGTACTTGCTGAACTCGGAAATGGCCTCGATGAAGGCCGCGCTGCGCGGCGTGCCGTATTCGTTGTTCACCATGTAGAAGGTGGAGTAATCCTCGCTGCGCAACGCCTCGACCATCGTGTCGACGCCGTCATCGATATAGGAGCGATAGCGGCGCACCAGATTCATCGACAGTTGGCGGCCGGTATCGTCCTGCAGCATATTCTTCTGGAAATCCGAGAAGCGGCTGCGCACACCCGTCAGCAGATCGGTGGCGGCCTTGAGCGCGGCGGCGGCATCGCGCGCCGAGTTCTCGCCGCTGCCCCAGCCGGATTCCTGCAGATGGCGCGCGGCCACCATCAGGCTGACGCGGGCGCGCAGCATGTCGCTATTGATCACTTCCACCTGCTTGGCGCGCTCGGTCAACGCGTTGACCTCGCGGATGGATTCGTAGTTGTGCTGCAGGAAGAAGGCGGCCATGCCACCCACCGCCGCGATCAGCACGGCGAAGAACGCCATGACCCACAGCAGCATCGTGCCGACGCGGGCATCGCGCAGCCGCAGCTTGCGCTTGACCTTGGGCGCGCGCACGGCCTTCTTCTTACCGACCTTGCCCGATTTCGCTCCGGATTCCAGACTCGCTTCCATATTCTTTCCCCATCCCTCAGGTACAGCTCTGACCAAATGAAAACCCACCTCGGCGACCCCTCCTTGCGGACCGGGTTCACATCGAAGCGACGTACACGGGCGGCCCAGAGACCGCCGCGCTTTCCGCGGGAACCGGGGCCTATTGCCCCTGGCGCATCGGCTCGGGCGGCGCAGCCGGCACCGGTATGACGATGGTCTCCACCTGGGGCGGCGGCGCGGGCTGCTGCGCCCATTCCTGACCGGGGTCGGGCATGGGTGCGGGGCCCAGCAATTTCTGGCGTTCCCAGGGTTCCAGCAGAATATTGGTGCTGTCGACAAGACGCATCAGCCGGCCATCGGGGCCGAACTGCAACAACGCTTCCTTGCGGCTGTAAAGGCCGTCCGCGACAAACGTGATCTTGAAGGACCAGAGGGCCAGAAAAGTGCCATCGGTCTGTTTGTAGAACTTGTCAGGCGGGGCGGTGAGCGCCCGCGAGGCTTCTTCCAGCGTGGTCTGGCCCGGCGTCAGGGTCGACAACTTGCTGGGGTCGAAATTGTGGCCCGTCGCCGCGCAACCCGCGATCAGCACCGCAAGCGCCGCTGTGACCAGAAGTTTTAGATAGCCTCGCATACCTGCCCATTTACCGGTCGGGACCGGCGTCAAAAAGATTCCCAATCGTCGTCGGCCGGCGCCTGGCGGCGGGTGGCGGCCGGAGCCGGCTTGACGTCATTCACTGGCGCGGCCGTGCGTGGCGCGGGTCGGCGCAGCGGACGCGCCGCGCTGGCGCCTGCCGCCGTCGCCGGCGTGGCTCGATTCGCATGCGTCAGGCGCGCCGCTGGCGCGGCCGGCGCAGCGGGAGCGGCGGCCTTTTCCTGCGCCGGCGGCGCTTCTTCAACCCTGGTCGCGTTGACACGCGGCGTGTTGCGCTGCTGCGCCAATTGGCGCGCCGGCACCTCGATCACGTCGCCGGCATTGATCTTGAACACCGCCACCGCTTCGGCCAGGCGATGGGCCTGCTCCTGCAGCGAGCCGGCCGCGGCCGCCGCCTCTTCCACCAGCGCCGCGTTCTGCTGCGTCACCTCGTCCATTTGCGACACCGCCCGGTTGACCTGGTCGATACCGCTGGACTGCTCTTCCGAGGCCGCAGAGATCTCGCCCATGATGTCCGTCACCCGCTTGACCGAGGCCACGATCTCCTGCATCGTCGCGCCCGCCC
>NZ_JCBANN010000124.1:0-2574 GCF_059761975.1 Achromobacter sp. 46006 | reverse complement strand
GGCGCTGGTGGCGGCGGTGCTGGCGGCCAGCGCCAGCGGCGCGGTCTCGATTCCGTTGCGCGAGCTGCCGGCGCTGTTGTGGGGAACCCCCACGCCAGAGCAGGCGCTGTGGCGCAACGTGCTGATCGACATCCGCCTGCCGCGGGTGCTGCTGGCGGTGGTGATGGGCGCCGGCCTGGCGATTTCGGGCGCGGCGTTGCAGGCGCTGTTCCGCAATCCGCTGGCCGAACCGGGGCTGATCGGCATTTCCGCCGGCGCGTCGCTGGGCGCGGTCATCGCCATCGTGATGACGCCGGGCGGCTTCTGGTACACCGCGCCGGGCGCCTTCATTGGCAGCCTGGTCGCGACGCTGTTGGCCTATATGGTGGGCCGGCGCGTGCCGGGCGTGGCGGGGCTGCTGCTGGCGGGCGTGGCGATCACCGCCATCGCCTTCAGCCTGGTCGGGCTGTTCACCTTCATGGCGTCCGACGCGCAGTTGCGCGACCTGACCTTCTGGAACATGGGCAGCCTGGCCGGCGCCAACTGGAAGCTGCTGGCGTTTCTCGCGCCGTGGGTGCTGCTGCTGTCGTGCTGGCTGCTGCGCCAGTGGCGCGTGATGAACGCGCTGCTGCTGGGCGAGCGCGAGGCCCAGCACCTGGGCTATTCGCTCAGGCGGGCGCGGGCGCGGTTGGTGCTGGCCTGCACCCTGATCGTGGGGCCGCTGGTGGCCGCCAGCGGCACCATTGTGTTCGTAGGCCTGGTGGTGCCTCACCTGGTACGCATGATGCTGGGCGCCAACCATCGCCTGCTGCTGCCCGCCTGCCTGTTGGGCGGCGGGCTGGTGATGACGCTGGCGGACTGGCTGGCGCGCGTCGTGGTGGTGCCGGCCGAACTGCCGATCGGCCTGGTGACCGGACTGGCGGGCGGCCCTTTCTTTTTGTGGCTGCTGGCGCGCGGCCGGAGGCACGGTTGATGCTGGCCGCTGACAACGTGACGCTGACGCGCGATGGCACGCGTATCCTGGACCGCGTCTCGCTGGCGATCCAGCCAGGCGAGGTGGTGGGCCTGCTGGGCAGCAACGGCGCCGGCAAATCGACGCTGCTGGGCGCCTTGTCGGCCGAACTGGGCGCGGATGGCGGCGGCCTGTCGCTGGGCGGTCGCCCGCTGAGCGCAATGCCGCCGCGCGAACAGGCGCGCAAGCGCGCGGTGCTGCCACAGAAGCCCGGGCTTACCTTCGACCTGGGCGTGCGCGAAGTGGTGGCGATGGGGGCATACCCGTTTCCGGAACTGTCGCCCGCCGAGGTCGACGAGCTGGCGCGGCAGGCGCTGGAATGGGCCGACGTCAGCCACCTGGATGGCCGCCGTTATCCGCAACTGTCGGGCGGCGAGCAGCAGCGGGTGCAGTTCGCCCGCGTGCTGGTGCAATGCCGCGCGGCGCGCGCCCAGGGCGAAGCCCGCTACCTGCTGCTGGACGAGCCGACCGCCAGCCTCGATCCCAAGCACCAGGCCGACCTGATGCGACGGGCGGCGCAACTGGCGCACGAGGGCAACACGGGCGTGCTGGTGATCCTGCACGACATGAACCTGGCGGCACGCTGGTGCGACCGCCTGCTGCTGCTGAGCGGCGGCCAGGCGGTGGCGCAGGGTACGCCGGCCGAGGTGCTGACGCCGGCCAACCTGTTCCTGGCGTACGGCATCCAGGCGCAGGTGATGCCGCATCCGTTGCAGGCGGACCGGTTGCTGGTGCTGATGGCTTGATGGGCGCCAGCCCCGCTAAAATGGGGCATCGCGGCGGCCGCGGCCGCCTTTTCCTCATCCACCGACAGGACTTAGTGTCATGCCTACTTTCGACGTCGTTTCCGAAGTCGACAAACACGAACTCACCAACGCCATCGACCAGGCCAACCGCGAGCTCGCCACCCGTTTCGATTTCAAGGGCACGGATGCCAAATTCGAACTGGATGGTTTCGTGGTGACGCAGGTGGCAACCAGCGCGTTCCAGCTCAAGCAGATGCTGGACATCCTGCGCGGCCGGCTGTCGGCGCGCGGGATCGACGTGCGCTGCCTGGATGTGGCGGATCCGCTGGAGAACCTGGGCGGGGCGCGGCAGAAGGTGACGATCAAGCAGGGCATCGAGCAGCCGGTGGCCAAGAAGCTGATCGCGGCGATCAAGAACGCCAAGCTCAAGGTTGAAAGCCAGATCAATGGCGACAAGCTGCGGATCAGCGGGAAGAAGCGGGATGATCTGCAGACGGCGATTGCGTTGTTGAAGAAGACGGATGTGGATTTGCCGTTGCAGTTTGAGAATTTTCGGGACTGACTGGTTTGATGCGGCGGGGGGCTTCGTAGGCCGCCCGTTGCGCGGGGCGCCTGGGGGGTGGGCGCCCACGATTGCGGTCCGGAGCGTTCGCTCCGGACTTCCCCTTCCTCAACCTCGTCCTCGCCTGCGGCGACTCCTTCGGTTTCCGTCGGGCGCATCGAGGTTGCCCACCCCCCAGGCGCCCCGCGCAACGGGCTACCGGCGTCTAGGTTTGCGGCGCAGTCAGGTCGGCGGGGGCGCGGAGAGGCTTGCGTTGCCCGCAAGAACCGGCCGCC
>NZ_JCBANN010000123.1:0-3137 GCF_059761975.1 Achromobacter sp. 46006 | reverse complement strand
ATCGTAGCCCCGCCATCCCCCACCGACCCCGCCACGCGCGACTCAAGAACCCAACCCCGCCCCCAAGCGCAACAACCACTTCACCTCCGGATCTCGGCCAAGAACTTCCGCGCCCGCTCCGTCTCCGGCCGGCCAAAAAACGCCTCCGGCCCGGCCACCTCGACAATCCGCCCAGCGTCCATGAACCACACCGTATCGGCCACCTCGCGGGCAAAGCCCATTTCGTGTGTCACGCACACCATGGTCATGCCATCCTTGGCCAACCCCTTCATTACTTGCAGCACCTCGCCCACCATCTCGGGGTCCAGCGCGCTGGTCGGTTCGTCGAACAGCATCACGGGCGGATTCATCGCCAGTGCCCGCGCGATCGCCACGCGCTGCTGCTGGCCCCCGGACAATTGCGCCGGATAGGCCTCGGCCTTGTGCGCCAGGCCCACGCGGTCCAGCAACTGCAGGGCCCGCTCGCGCGCCTCGGGGCGGCGCGCGCGCTTCAGTTGCAGCGGCGCCAGCATCAGGTTTTCCAGCACCGACAGGTGCGGAAACAGGTTGAACTGCTGGAACACGAAGCCGATGTGGCTGCGCAGCGTATCCAGGTGCACGTTGCTGCCGTAGATATCCTGGCCGTCGACCTCGATCACCCCCTTCTGGATCGGCTCCAGCCGGTTGACGGTGCGGATCAGGGTCGACTTGCCCGAACCGGACGGACCGCACACCACCACGACTTCGCCGCGCCGGACTTGCGCCGTCACGTCGGCCAGGGCCTGGTAATCGCCATACCACTTCTGCACATCGGAAAATCGGATCATATCGGGACCACCTTGGGGGCAGGCGCGCGGCCGGCGCGGCGGCTGCCGATGCGTTTCTCGGTCAAGTGCACCAGGGCGCTCAGGCCGAAGTTCAGGATGAAATAGGTCAGCGCCAGCAGCGCGAACACTTCGAACGGTTTTGTCAGCAGCACGCTGTTGATCTGGTTGGCGGCGTAGGTCAGTTCCTGCACGCTGATCACATAGGCCAGCGAAGTTTCCTTCACGGTCGAAATGAACTGGCTCAGCATGCTGGGCAGCATGTTGTAGAGCGCCTGCGGCAGGATCACGCGCCGCATGGTCTGCATGTACGACAGGCCGAGCGCGCGGCTGGCCTCCTGCTGGCCACGCGGCAGCGCCTGGATGCCGGCGCGGATGATCTCGGCCAGATAGGCGCTTTCATAGCAGACCAGCGCCACCACCATCGTCGTGGTGCCCGCCACCGGCCGGCCGATCAGCAGCGGCACGAAGAAGTAGGCCCAGAAAATGAACATCAGCAGCGGCAGGCCGCGCACCAGGTACACCATGGCCGATGCCGGCCAGCGCAGCGCGCGGTACGGGCTGATGCGGCCCAATGCCAGCAGCACGCCGCAAGGCAGTGCCAGCGCCAGGCTGACGGCGGCCAGGCCCAGCGTGGCGGCCAGGCCGCCGATGGGGCCGTGCGGATACTGGCCGATGAGCAACAGCAGCCAGTTGTCTTTGAGGATATCCCACATTCAATGGCCTCCCAGCGGCCGGTAGCGCCGCTGCAGCAGCGCGCCGCCGCCCATGATCAGGAACGACAGCAGCAGATAGATCGCCGTCACCACCGCGTAGGCCTCGAAGGTGCGGAACGTGTAGTTCTCGATTTCGCGGCCGGCGGCGGTCAGTTCGGCCACGCCGATGGCCATGGCCAGGCTGGTGTTCTTGACCAGCAGCAGCGTCTGGTTAAGCAGCGGCGGGATGGCGATGCGGAAAGCCTGCGGCAACACCACGCAGCGCATGGTGCGCAGAAAGCCCAGTCCCAGCGCACGCGCCGCCTCGACCTGTCCGGCCGGGATGCCGCGCACGGCGCTGCGCAGGTCTTCGCAGACGTAGGCCGACATCACCAGGCCGATGGCGATGCACGACAGGATGAACTCGCTGCCATGGGCATTGAGCCAGTCGGTCGCCGCCTGGGGCAGCAGCGCCGGCACGCCGAAATACCAGAACAGGATGTGCACCAGCATGGGCACATTGCGGTGAAAGGCCACATACAGCGCGATCAGCGCATTGGCCACGGGCGAGCCCGTCAGGCGGATGACCGCCAGCAGGCTGCCCACCAGGAACGCCAGGATCCAGGCAAGCCCGGCCAGCGCCAGGGTGGTGGCGAGCCCCCTGAGCAGCCAGGCCGGGTACTCCCCCTGGAAAATGGCGGAGAAGTCGAAGACGTAATGCATCGGCGAAGGCTCCGGCGCGCGCGGCGCGTCAACCCTTGATCGGTTCGATGCGGAAGTCGCGCTTCATGTTGAACTGGGTGCCGGGGCCGAACCACTTGTCGAAGACCTGGGCGGCCTTGCCAGAGGCTTCCATGCCGTCCAGCACCTTGTTCACCTGGTTCAGCATCGCCGTGTCGCCGCGACGCACGCCCATGCCCCACGGCTCCACGAACAGCGCGGGTTCGAGGATTTTCACCGGCACCGCGCTGGAAGCAGCCTGCTGCTTGAGCTTGACCAGCATCAGTTCGGAGGCGACGAAGCCGCTGACCTTGCCTTGCTGCAGGGCCAGGAAGGCGCCGCTGGGGTCCTTGAACGTCACAGGCTCGACATTCGGAATGAACTTGCGCGCCCCTTGTTCCGATGATGAGCCGCGCACGGCGCTGACGCGCTTGCCGGCCAGGTCGGCGGGAGACTTCAGATCCTTGTCCGAGGCGCGCGCCAGCACTTTCTGCAGGCTCACGAAATGCTGGTGCGAATAATCGATCTGCTTGGCCCGTTCGGGACTCCAGCCCAGGTTCGCCGCGACCACGTCGACGCGGCCCGCGATCAGTTCAGGGATGCGGGCCTCGACCGCGATCAGCTTGAGTTCCAGCGGCACGCCCAGGCTGTCGGCCACGGCCTGGCACATGTCGACTTCGTAGCCGACGATGGCGCGGGTCTTCGGGTCCTGGAAACTGAACGGCTCGGCAGTGCCCATGGTGCCGCAGATGAACTTGCCGCGCGCCTTGATGTCCTGCAGCGTATCGGCGTGCGCCGCGGGGGCCAGGGTGGCGGCCAGGCCAACGGCGGCCGCGCAGGTGATGATCCATTGCTTCATGCTGATTCCCTTGAAATATAAGTATGGGTACTGCCAACGGCGGCGGCCCCGGCACGGGGC
>NZ_JCBANN010000122.1:0-3428 GCF_059761975.1 Achromobacter sp. 46006 | reverse complement strand
GCCCGGCGGCGGGGTCGCCGCGGCGGGGCTCGGGCCGCGCGCCGCCCGGCGCGGGGGCGCCCGGGCTTCTGTCGGGCGTGGGACCGGCCCGGTTGCCTGGACGATTGTCCGGGCCGTTGCCTGGCCTGGCATCCGGTCCGGCGCCCGGCCGCGAGCCGGGGGCGCGATCGACAAACGCCTGCGGTGGACGGCCCTGGTTGTGCTGGAAGAACTGCGCCCGGTTGCCGCCGGCATCGCGGGCGTAGCCGCGCTGCGCCTCGGTTGGAGGATGGTGCGGTTCGTTGCGCGCGGCGATCTCGCGCGGGTCGGCGCGGCGCTGGATGCCGGCGGGGCCGCCGTTGTAGCTGATGCGGCGGTTATCGATGTTGTTGACCACGACGGTGTGGTTGTAGACGTTGGTGACGCGTGTCACATTCACGTTGGTCACGGCGCGGTTGTAGTAGAAGCGGTCGTGGTTCCAATAGCCTCCGACGTAGCCGATGCCGATGTAGCCAAAGCCATAGTTGATGCCGCCGTAGAAGCCGATGTGCGGTCCCCAATAGCCGGCGTGCCAACGGTAGATGCCGTCGACGAAGCCCCAATATCCGGGGGTCCACAGCGCGCCGGCGTAGGGCGCCAGCACCCAGGCACCAGGCACCCAGAAAAAGCCGTACCGGTTCAGGCTCCAGTAGCCCGGAACCCACATGTAGCCATCGCCGGGCGCGGGCGGCTGGGTGTAGACGGGCAGGGGCGGCGGCGGCTGCGGGCTGCGGTCGAGCGGCGCCAGGTTGGCGCTGGCGGGATCGCCATTGTCATAAGCGGGCGCGGCCGGGGCCGGCGGCGGCGCGTACGTCTGCGCCATGGCGCCGGCGCAGGCCGTCATCAGCACGGCGGCGGCCAGGGGGCGCAGGCGGGGAAGCAGGGCTGGGGCGTGCATGGCGTTTCCTTTGCGCGGCGCAGGCGCGGATCAATAGCCGTGGTAGTAGCCACCGTGATAGTAATAGTGCGGCGCGGGGTAATAGTAATAAGCGGGCGCCGGCCGGTAATAAGCCGGGCGCGCCGGCACCACTACACAGCCGGTCAGGGCGCTGGCCATGGCCAGCATCAGCAAAATGGTCTTCTTCATGGTCGATCTCCTGCCGAGCGTCTGGCGTGCGTCACGCCTTGTCTGGGCTCGTAGGGATTAGGCCACGTTTCGGGTATCGGGTTCGTGGGCTGAAATGGTTCCGAAACAGCTTTCGGGTGACGGATGTTTGCGCCAGCGTGACCGTTGATGTCGTTCGTAGCAATTATTCCTGGGCCGCGCATGAAAAAGGCCGCCTTGCGGCGGCCTGTCGGGATGGCGCGCAGGCGCCGTGGCGGTCAGTTCCAGCGGCCGCCGTTGCCGGCCAGGCTGAAGCGGCCGGCGCCCATGAAGGCAACGGCCAGGGCGGTGAACAGGAACATGCCTTGCAGTTCCAGCGCCCAGCCGCCATTGTTGGTCAGGTTGCCGATCTGGCTCGTATGGGCCAGCAGGATCGCGACCACCATGTTGATGGCGATGATCAGGCCACCCAGGCGGGTGTAGACGCCGATGATCAGCAGCACCGGCGCGATGATTTCGCCGATGTACACGCCATACGCCAGGAAGCCCGGCAGGCCGTGCGAGGAGAGCATGCCGGCGATGCCGCCGACGCCGCCGCCAGTGATCTTGAACAGGCCATGGAGCAGAATCAGAATGCCGAGGGTCAGGCGCAGGATCAGCTTGCCGGTATCGTCGGATTTGATCATGGTGGATTTCTCTTTATGGTGGTTAAGGGGAATGCGATGCGCCGGTTGGAGCGCACGCCGAGCCTTTGGTTCCCGCTCCCGCGCCGGCCGGCGCGGGGTGCGCCATTATGACAAATCCGGAATATGACCAGCAAGCGTTTTGCCCCGCACCGACGGGGCGGCGCAGAGAAATGCGTCCTACAGTTCCTCGAGATAGCGCATGCGGAAGCGCCGGCCCTTGATATTGCTGTTGGACAGGCGCGAGAACGCCTGTTTGGCGATCTTGCGGTCCAGCGCCACGTAGGCATTGAACTCGGTGATGTTGATCTTGCCGACCTGCTCGAAGGCCAGGCCGCCGTCGCCGGTCAGGGCGCCCAGCAGGTCGCCGGGCCGCAGCTTGTCCTTCTTGCCGCCCTGGATGCACAGGGTCACCATGGGCGCGCGCAGCGGCCGGTCGGCCTTGGGGCGCAGCGATTTCAGGTCGCCCCAGGTCAGCGGCGCGCCCTGGTACTGCTCGATCAGGTTGGCCCAGCGCATTTCGTCGGGCGAGCACAGGCTCAGGGCCAGGCCTTTCTGGTCGCCGCGGCCGCTGCGGCCGATGCGGTGCACGTGCACCTCGGTGTCCTTGGTGACGTCGACGTTGATGACCGCGCCCAGGTTCTGGATGTCCAGGCCGCGCGCGGCTACGTCGGTGGCCACCAGCACGGCGCAGCTCTGGTTGGCGAACTGGATCAGGATCTCGTCGCGCTCGCGCTGTTCCAGGTCGCCGTTCAGCGCCAGGGCGCTGATGCCCTCGGCCTGCAAGCGTTCGACCAGGTCGTGGCTGCGGATCTTGGTGTTGCAGAAGGCCAGCGTCGAGACCGGGCGGAAATGCGCCAGCAGCCTGGCCACCGCGTCCAGGCGTTCGGCAGGGTCGATCTCGTAGAAGATCTGTTCGATGCGGCTGGCGTCATGCTGCGCCTCGACCTTGACCTCGGCCGGGTTGCGCAGGAAGCGCGCGCTCAGCTTGCGGATGTTGTCGGGGTAGGTGGCCGAGAACAGCAGGGTCTGGCGCTTGGCGGGGCAATGCGAGGCGATGGCCACGATATCGTCGTAGAAGCCCATGTCGACCATGCGGTCGGCCTCGTCCAGCACCAGCGTGGTCAGGCCGGACAGGTCCAGGCTGCCGCGTTCCAGGTGGTCCTGGATGCGGCCGGGCGTGCCGACCACGATGTGGGTGCCGCGCGCCAGCGATTCGGCTTGCGGGCGGGCCGCGGCGCCGCCGCACAGCGTCAGGATCTTGACGTTGGCGATCTGGCGCGCCAGCCGGCGCAGTTCCTGCGCCACCTGGTCGGCCAGTTCGCGGGTCGGACAGAGCAGCAGCGCCTGCGGCGTCAGGCGGGCGGGATCGAGCTTTTGCAGCACGCCCAGGCCAAAGGCCGCGGTCTTGCCGCTGCCGGTCTTGGCCTGCGCGATGAGGTCGCGGCCTTCCAGGATCAGCGGCAGGCTTTGCGCCTGGATCGGCGTCATCTGCTCGAACCCCAGGCTTTGCAGATTGTCGAGCAGGGCGGGCAAAAGGGGCAGGGTGGTGAAGGGCGTCTGGGTCACGGCAGGGGCTCTCGCAGGAACTGCGATAAATACGGATTCGGCCGACAGTGTAAGGCCTGCGGGTTCCCCGGGGCGCCCGGACTGGCGCGCGCACCGGCCGCCGGGCGCACGCC
>NZ_JCBANN010000121.1:0-3445 GCF_059761975.1 Achromobacter sp. 46006 | reverse complement strand
CGCCCGGGCCGCTGCGGGCCAGCACCAGGTCGCGGCCGTCGACGCGGGTCCAGCGCAGTTCGCGCGGCGCGGCCGGCAGGGCGCGGATCAACGCGGCGGGCGGCGCCTGCGGCGCATCGGCGGCATAGGCGCCGCCGGCGTAGGCCTGTTGCGCCAATGGCGGCGCGCCGCTGCTGAATACCTTCCACGGGTTCATCGACATCAGTCCGCTGAAGATCCAGGTGAGGGTGATGCCGGCGAACATCAGGCCCGCCAGGTGGTGCCAGCGCATCATGTGCTCGCGGTAGGGCGAGCGGCTGCCGCTGGCGTAGGGGCGCGAGAAGCGCCAGCGCAGGATGCCGACCACCGTGCCGGTCAGCGCCACGGCCACGCCGACCACCGAAAGCCAGACGACGATGTCGTGCCACCACGGATCGAAGACATTGCCGCGGAACGGATACAGCCAGTGGATCCAGGCGCCGACGTAGTTCCACAGCCGCTCGCCGCGGGTGGCGTCCAGCACCACTTCGCCGGTGGCGGACGAGACGTACAGCCGCGTGCGGGCGGGATCGTCCAGGTCGATGCGATGCAGCGGCCGGTGGATGTCGAGCGCGCCGGAGTGGGTGTAGACGTCCTCGTCCAGCTCGCCCTGGTAGTGCGCGGCATGCTGGCCCCCGAACCAGGCCGCGGCGCTGGCGGTGGCGACCGCGGCGTCGGCGCGCGGCAGCAGCGCGCCGCTGGCGGCATCCACCACCTTGGGCGCGCGGCCGCGGCCCATCGGCACCAGGTAGACCGGCGCGCCGCCGCGCAGCGCGGCCAGGCTCAGGCCCGCCATGTCGCTGGCGCCAGCGGCGGCCAGCGCCTGGGCCGGCGTGGCGGCGACGCGTGCCGGATCGAGCGGCGCCAGGTGCGTCATGCGTTCCTGCGGCGTGAGCTTGGGGTAGCCCACGTACATCATCACCACGCCCGAGATGAACCACATGGCGAAGAACAGGCACAGCACGATGCCGGCCCAGCGGTGCGCCAGGTACAGCCAGCGCTTGGCGCGGGTGGACCATGGCACGGGCGCGGGCCGGCGGCGGAGGGAGGGGATGGCGCTCATTAGGGGCCTCAGTACCGCGCCTGCAGCGTCAGTTCGAACGAGCGCGGCGCACCCAGGTAGAACATCGGCGTGCCGCTGACGTTGGCCGCGTACACCTTGTCGGTCAGGTTGCGGACCCGGCCGGTGAGGGTGAGGTGGCGGTCGATGCGGTGCGACAGCGCCGCGTCGAACACGGTGTACGACGGCGCCCAGACGGTGTTGGCGGCATCGGCGTAGGCGCGGCCGACGTAGCGCGCGGCCACGCTGGCGTTCCAGTCCGGCAGGAAGGCGTAGTCGATCCAGGCGTTGGCCACGCGCCGCGGCGTGTTGGTCGGCACGTTGCCATTGCGCGACACGGCCACGCCGTTGATGGTCTGCGAGAAATCGTCGTACCTGGGGGCGACGAAGGCCACATTGGCCTGCAGCGACAGCGTGCGCGTCAGGCGCAGGCCGCCGGCCAGTTCCAGTCCGCGCGCCGACTGCCGGCCCACGGGCACGCTGACCCCGGGGTTGGCCGGGTCGGGCGTGGAGATGTTCTTGCGCGTGATCTCGTAGGCCGCGATGGTGGCCGAACCGCGGCCGTTCCAGAATTCGAACTTGCCGCCGACTTCCTTTTGCGTGCCAGTGGTCAGTTTGTCATTGTTGAGCACGTCGGCGAACGACGCTGTGGCCATGATGCCGGAGGGAGGATCCGCGGCCGTGGCGTACTGCGCATAGAGCGAGGCCTGCGGCGTGATGGCCCAGTTCAGCGCCAGCCGTCCGGTAGTCGGCGAGTAGCTGCGCGAGGCCGATGCCGGCGCGCTGGCCGTGACCGCGCGGCGGTTGGTCAGGTCCAGGTCGATGAAGTCCTTGCGCAGCGCCGACACGATGGCCACGCCGGGCAGCACTTCCGTGCGGTTCTCCAGCGTGAAGGCGAGGGTGCGGATGCGGTTGTCGCGGTCCGGGTTGTGCCCGCGCGTCATGCCGGGGATGTCGTAGAAATAGCCCGGCTGGAAATCGTACGGATCGACCGCGTCCACCGTGGCCGGCAGGCTGGTGGGATAGCGGGTCTGCTTGTTCACGCTCAGGTCGGCGCCGAACGACCAACTGGTGGGCAGGCCGGCAAGCGTCGATTCGACCAGGCCTTCGACGCGGTTGCCGAGCAGGCTCTGCTCGTGGCGCTGCAGCAGCGCGCCCGAGCGCTGCACGCGGCTGTTGGCGGCGTTGTAGCGGTAGGTCTCCAGGTTGCGGAAGTCGCGTTCGGCGCGGTAGTAGTACAGCGTGTTCTTGAACGTGATGCCCGGCGCCGCGCGCCATTCCGTCAGCGAACGGGCCCACAGCACCGACTGCTCGTAGAGGCCGTCGTCGACGTTGTAGTTCTTGAAGCGCGTGCCGCCGCGGATGTGGCCTTCGCCGCTCACCTTGCCGTTCGCGCCCACCGTCAGCGGCGTGCCCCAGTAGGGGCGGTCGACACGTTCGCGCTGGTACTCGAAGGCCCAGGTCTGCGTGACGTCGTCGCCCAGGTCGGACAGCAGCGAGGCCGCCACCTGGGTGGCATTCGAGCGCTCGCCGTCGACCCAGCCGTGGCTGGCGGTGGTGTTGGCGTCGATGCGCAGGTAGTGGCCGCGGCCGCCCGGCGAGCCGGCCAGTTGCTGGTTGATGCCGGCCGATAGCTGGCGCGTGTCGAACGAACCGAGGCGCAACTGCCCTTCATAGAACGTGTCGCGCTCGGCCAGCTTGGTGACGTAGTTGATGGCGCCGCCGACCGCGCCGGCCCCGAACAGGAAGGTCGACGGGCCGCCGATGGCCTCGACCCGGTCGTAGATCCAGCTATCCACCGGCCGTGCCGCGACCGCGTCGTACTGCACCGAGATGCCGTTGAACAGTTGCGATACCTGGCCGCCGTTGAAGCCGCGGTAACTGACCGAGCCGGCGCTGCCGGGCGGCGAGGCCGCGTCCACGCCCGGGATGCCGCGGGCGATGTCCTGGGTGTTGAGCGCGCCGCGCGCCTCGATCTGGCGGCGCGAGATGACCGTGACGGAGGCGGGGGTGTCTTTCAGCTTGAGGCCGAGGCGGCTGCCGGTGCTGTCGATGCGTTCCAGGTCGAGCGGGCCGTTGGGCGAGTCGTCGGCGCCTTCGCCTTCGACGATGGTCGGGGCCAGGGTTTCGATGGCGGGCTCGCTGGTCAGGGCGAGTGCGGGATTGGCGGCGCAGGCGCCGGCCAGCAAAGAGGCTGCGTAGGTTTTTTTCATGATCCGTGCCGGCGCTGGCCGGCATGCGCGCTCGCGCCGATGCCGCGATCCAGGGCGGCTGAGGGCGCGGGGGCGGGGTTCGGGGGGGGCGCGGGCCGGAGGCGGTCTCTTTTACACATATGCGCCTGGCACGGGGCGAACATTAGTGGGTGTG
>NZ_JCBANN010000120.1:0-3610 GCF_059761975.1 Achromobacter sp. 46006 | reverse complement strand
GCCGCGGCGTGGTCCAGGACCGCGCCGCGGCGCTGGCCCTGTACGAGCAGGCCGCGCTTGCCGGCCACGTCAAATCGATCGGTGTGGTCGGCCGCTACTACGAAGCGGGCGACGTGGTGGAGCAGGACCTGGAGCGCGCGTTCGACTGCTATCGGCGCTGCGCCGAGGGCGGTGATTTCCGCGGCATGTTCCACCTGGGCCGCATGCTGCTGCTGCGCGGCCTCAAGGATGAGGCGGTGCAATGGCTGGCGCGCGTGCCCGAGACGTCCACCCCTGCCTTCTTGCGCGAAGCCGACGCCATGTTGCGTGATTGCGGCTTTCCGCCGCTGTACGAGACCGGCGCCTGAACGGCGTCCGTGGCGTGGCCGTGCCGCCCGCCCGCGCCCGCGCTTGCGTTAGGTGCTCAGGCGTGTCTCGATCACAGCCTCCAGTGTCAGCCGCGTGCCGGCCGGCTGCTCGCCATCGAGCCGGTCCAACAACAATTGCCCCGCGCGCCGGCCCAGTTCGGCCGCGTCGACGCCCAGCGTCGTCAGCCCCTGGACCCATTGCGGCGCGCTGCCGTCCTCGGTGAACCCCAGCACCGCCAGGTCCTGCGGTACGTGCAGGTCGCGGTTGTGGGCCTCCGACACCGTGGCGGCGGCCAGCAGGTCCGAGCTGCAGAACACCGCATCGAAGATCGTATTGGTGGCTAGCAGGCGCAGGAACGCCATGCGGCCGTCGTTCAGTTGCTGCGCCTCGGGTTGCACGATGTCGGCGACCAAGGCCAGCCCCAGCGCTGCCGCGCTGGCGAGGAAGCCTTCGCGACGGGCCCGTTCCCATGGGGTGTCGGCGCTGACACAGGCCACCCGCGCATGGCCCTTCTCGGCCAGGTGGCGGGCGGCCTGGCGGCCCGCCTCGGCATTGTCGATCGTGACCAGGCTGTCCAGCGGGGCGGCGGGCAGGCTCCAGGTCTCCACCACGGGGGTTTCCAACGCCATCACGGCGGCACGCAGTTGCGGGTCGTCGAGCGGGCCGATGACCAGCACCGCGGCCGGTGTCAGTTGGGCCAGCAACGGCAGCAGGGACGCATCGTGCCACGGGCCGGCGGCCAGGTAGTAGCCGGCGGGCGCCACTCGTTCGGCGCATGCCTGCACGGCGCGGGCGGCCGGCGCGAGGTCCAACCGGGGGGCGATCAGGGCGATGGGGCGGGGCGAAGGCAGGGTGGTCATGAAAGGAAGCGGCGCGGATTCGTCAGGCGTGACGATAACCCGATGCGGGCCGGCGCCGGGGTGTCCGGGGCGGTTTCGGGCGCAGGGGGTAAAATGTCTTCTTTTGTCTCAGACCGCGACGCCGCGCGCGCCGGTCGCGAAGGTGTTCCATGTCCACGCTTGCCGAGTCGTCTGTGCCCTCGAACGAAGCCGCCGCCGCGCCCGCGGAAACGGCGTACGATCCGACGCAGAAACAGAAATCCCAGGCCAAGACGGCGCGCATCCCGATCAAGATCATCCCGGCCGAACGCCTGAAGAAGCCGGAATGGATCCGCGTCAAGGCGGCCCAGCCGGGTTCGCGCTTCTACGACATCAAGCGCATCCTGCGCGAGCACAACCTGCACACGGTGTGCGAAGAAGCGTCCTGCCCGAACATCGGCGAATGCTTCGGCAAGGGCACGGCCACATTCATGATCATGGGCGACAAGTGCACCCGCCGCTGCCCGTTCTGTGACGTGGGCCATGGCCGCCCCGACCCGCTCGACACCAAGGAACCGGAAAACCTCGCGCGCACCATCGCCGCGATGAAGCTGTCGTACGTGGTGATCACCTCGGTCGACCGCGACGACCTGCGCGATGGCGGCGCCGGCCACTTCGTCGACTGCATCACCCACATCCGCGAACTGTCGCCCACCACCCGCATCGAGGTGCTGGTGCCGGACTTCCGCGGCCGCCTGGACCGCGCCCTGACCATCCTGAACGCCGGTCCCCCGGACGTCATGAACCACAACCTGGAAACCGTGCCGCGCCTGTACAAGCAGGCCCGCCCGGGTTCGGACTACCTGCATTCGCTCAAGCTGCTGGCCGAGTTCAAGAAGCTGCATCCGAACGTGCCGACCAAGTCGGGCCTGATGCTCGGCCTGGGCGAGACCGACGAGGAAATCCTGCAGGTGATGCGCGACATGCGCGAACACAACGTCGACATGCTCACCATCGGCCAATACCTGCAGCCGTCGGAACACCACCTGCCGGTGCTGCGCTACGTGCATCCCGACACCTTCGCGATGTTCGAGCGCGAGGCCTATGCGATGGGCTTCTCGCATGCGGCGGTGGGCGCCATGGTGCGTTCGTCGTACCATGCTGACGAGCAGGCGCACGCGGCGGGTGTGCCCAACTGAGGGCTGCGCTGTCTCCACGCCAAAATGCAAATGCCCCGCGAGGGGCATTTTTCATGGCAGGGCCGCCTTCAAGATGAGAACGTCCCTGTTTTGGGAAACCACGAGCCGCAGGCGCGGCGTCGGGTGGCATGTCTCATCCCGCCGCCTGGCGCGACACGCGGCTGGTCCAGAACACGTCGGGCCGGCCCGCCTCGCGGTTCAGGTAGCGCGCCAGCACGAACATCAGGTCCGACAGGCGGTTCAGGTATTGCCGCGGGGGCGCGTTCACCGCTTCGGTGCGCGCCAGCGCCACCAGGGCACGCTCGGCGCGGCGGCACGCGGTGCGGGCCAGGTGCGCCTGCGCCGCGGCGCGCGAGCCGCCCGGCAGGATGAACTCACGCAGGGGCGGCAGGGCCGCGTTGTAGTGGGCCAGCCGCGCATCCAGGTGCGCTACCTGTTCGTCGGCCAGGGCGACATGGCCCGGAATGCACAATTCGGCACCCATATCGAACAAATCGTGTTGGATCGTCAGCAAATCGGCCGCCACCTCGGCCGGTAGGGGCTCGGTCAGCAGCAGGCCGATGACGCTGTTCAATTCATCCACATCGCCCAGCGCGGCGATGCGGGCCGCGTCTTTGGGCACGCGCGACCCGTCCCCGAGTCCGGTGCTGCCGTCGTCTCCGGTGCGGGTGGCGATGACTGAAAGGCGGTTGGCCATGGGATGTCCTTTGCAAACAACCGTCAGGATTGTTGCGTTAGTATCGGGAAACTATTGCACGAGGGCGGTATCCTAGCACTGTGGAAACCGCGTGCGGGCCGTGGGGCCGGCACCACGTTTTCGTCGCACTCGGAGGATAACGCATGGCTTTCAACCGCAAATACGCAACGCCCTTGGCCGTCGCAACCGCAATGGCCGTCGTCTCGCTGGCCACGCCGCTGGCGTTCGCCCAGCAGGCCGAGGCCAGCGGCGAGGTGCGGCGCGTCGATCCGGGCGCGGGCAAGGTCACCATCAAGCACGACGCCATCAAGGCGCTGGATCTGCCGGCCATGACGCTGGTGTACGACGCCAATCCGGCGCTGCTGGCCAAGATCAAGGCCGGCGACAAGGTGCGCTTTACCGCCGAGCGCAAGGATGGCAAGTATGTGGTGACAGCGATCACCAATTGAACAGGCGCCGCGCGCGCCGCTATGGCGCTCGCCTGGCGACGGGAAGCACCGCCGCCGCCGCGGGCGCCGACGTCGAGTCCCGACGCAAGAGTAAAAGGC
>NZ_JCBANN010000119.1:0-3627 GCF_059761975.1 Achromobacter sp. 46006 | reverse complement strand
CCCTTCCGGGGGCCGGGGCAAACCCACAGTCGTCTCTGGGCCCGCCGCGCGGAACCGGGCGCGCAGGGCCGGCCCTTGCTTTTCGGCCTGCCGCCCCAACCTGATCCCTATGCCTGCCGGCGCCGCACTCGCGCGCTGCCCGCCCTCCTCTCACGCAATTGGTAACACCATGATCCAGAATCCCCTGCTCGCCCCCGTCTCAGAACTGGTCGACTACCAGGCGGTCAAGCCCGCCCACGTGGTGCCCGCCATCGAGGAACTGCTGGGCATCGCCCGTCAGGCCGTGGACCGCGCCGCCGATCCGGCGCTGGCGCCCACCTGGGAAGCCGTGGTCGAGCCGCTGGATACCGCGTCCGAGCGGCTGTGGCGCGCCTGGTCGGTGGCCGGCCACCTGAACGCCGTGGTCAACACCCCCGAGCTGCGCGAGGCCTACAACGCCGCCCTGCCGCTGGTGACCGAGTTCTCGACCTGGGTCGGCCTGCACGAAGGCCTGTACCAGCAGTACCAGCGCCTGGCCGCCGCGCCCGATTTCGCCTCGTGGTCGCCGGTGCGCCGCCGCATCGTCGAGATGGCGCTGCGCGACTTCCGCCTGAGCGGCGTCGAGCTGCGCGGCGCCGACCGCGAACGCTACGCCGCGATTTCCGACCGCGAAGCGCAGGCCTCGCAGAAATTCTCCGAGAACGTGCTGGACGCCATCGACGCCTGGTCGCTGCGGATCGAGGACGAGGCCCGCCTGGCCGGCATTCCCGCCGACGTGCGGGCCGCCGCGCGCGCCGCCGCCGAGGAAGACGGCCAGCCGGGCTGGAAGCTGACGCTGAAGATGCCCTGCTACCTGCCCGTCATGCAGTACGCGCAGGACCGCTCGCTGCGCGAGGCGCTGTATCGCGGCTACGGCACGGTGGCGTCCGAACAGGGCGATGCCCGGTTCGACAACTCGCCCCTGATCGAGGAACTGCTGGCCCTGCGCGCCGAGGAATCCACCCTGCTGGGCCTGGGCACCTTCGCCGCGCTGCGCCTGCAGACGCGCATGGCGCGCGACGCCAAGGAGGTCACCACCTTCCTGCGCGACCTCGCCGCCCGCGCCAAGCCCTACGCCCAGCGCGACCTGGCCGAGCTGAAGGACTACGCCGCCGCCGATCTCGGCCTGGCCGAGCTGCAGCCGTGGGACGTGGCCTATGCCTCCGAGCGCCTGCGCGAATCGCGCTACGCCTATTCCGAAGACGAGGTGAAGCAGTACTTCACCGAGCCGCGCGTGCTGTCCGGCCTGTTCGAGGTCATCGAGACCCTGTTCGACGTGCGCCTGGCCGAAACGCCGGTGTCGTCGTGGCATGCCGACGTGCGCGGCGTGCGCGTCGAAAGTCCCCAGGGCGACCTGATCGGCTACCTCTACCTGGACCTGTACGCCCGCGCCGGCAAGCAGAGCGGCGCCTGGGTCGACAGCGAGCGCACCCGCCGCGTGGTCGCCGGCCGCGTGCAGACGCCGATCGCCTACCTGACCTGCAATTTCTCGCGCCCCAACGGCGACCGCGCCGCCGTGCTGACGCACGACGACGTCATCACCCTGTTCCATGAAACCGGCCACGCCCTGCACGCGCTGCTGTCGGAAGTGGACGAGCCCGGCGCCGCCGCTTTCGCCAGCGTCGAGTGGGATGCCATCGAACTGCCCTCGCAGTTCATGGAGAACTTCTGCTGGGAATGGGCGGTGGTGCAGAAGCTGTCGGCCCACGTCGACAGCGGCGAACCGCTGCCGCGCGCGCTCTACGACCGCCTGGTCGCGGCCCGCAACTACCAGAGCGGCATGCAGACCGTGCGCCAGATCGAGTTCGCGCTGTTCGACATGCTGATGCACGACCGCGCCAAGGGCGCCAGCATCGCCGAAGTGCTGGCCCTGTTGCAGGAAGTGCGCGCCGAGGTCGCGGTGCTGTTCCCGCCCGCCTGGCACCGCCTGCCGCATGCCTTCTCGCACCTGTTCGCGGGCGGCTACGGCGCCGGCTACTACAGCTACAAGTGGGCCGAGGTGCTGTCAGCCGACGCCTACGAGGCGTTCGAGGAAGCCGCGGCCAGGCAGGCAGGCAACGCCCTGGGCACGCTCGATCCGGCCACCGGCGCGCGTTTCCGCCGCGAAGTGCTGGCCGTCGGCGGCTCGCGCCCCGCGGCAGAGTCGTTCGCGGCCTTCCGCGGCCGCGCCCCGCGCATCGACGCGCTGTTGCGTCACAGCGGCATGAGCCCAGCCTGAACGGCCACGCCCTCCCAGACACGGCCCGCCCCGCGCGGGCCGTGTTTCATGGCACCGTCGCGCTGCTGCCGCCATGGCTTGCCGGGGAATGCACGATGAACACCTCGCCGGTTACTGACGCGGCCCTGAATTTTGCGGGCCTGGGCCAGCGGCGCGTGCCGTTTTGCCAGTTCTCCAACCATATTCCGGCAAAGCTTCACGCGTGCGGCCTCACGCGGCAGCCAATGGTGGCGCGTGCCTCTTGCGCCAGGACAACTTCACCGCGCGGCGGCGCGCGGCCGCCCTTGCGCCTGCGGGTAGAATCGTTGGGTTTATCTCCCAACCGGCGATGGAACCCATGCGACACCTGCTTACCGGACGCGCCTGGCGCGGCCTTTTCCTGGCCCTGTGCATGCTGCTTGCCGCCTGCGGCGAGCGCAATGTCGATTGGACGCTCTACAACATCAAGGGCCATCTGCCCGACCTGAAATTCTCGTTGCCGGGCGCCGGCGGCAAGACGGTCAGCAGCGACGACCTCAAGGGCAAGACCGTGCTGCTGTTCTTCGGTTATGCCAGTTGCCCCGACGTCTGCCCCACCACCATGGCGCAGTTGACGGCAGTCCTGCAGAACCTGGGCGAAAAAGCGCGCGACGTGCGCATCGTCTTCGTCAGCGTCGATCCACACCGCGACACGCCCGATATCCTGCAGGCCTACGTCAACGCCTTCAACAGCCAGGCCATTGGCGTGACCGGCAACGAGAAGCAGGTGGCCGACCTGGCGCGCCGCTATCGCGTGGCCTACCAGATCGAGAAACCCCGGCCCGGCGACGATGCCGATCAGTACGAAGTGACGCACAGCCGCGGCGTGTATATTTTCGACAACCAGGGCCGCGCCCGCCTGCTGGCTTCGGACACCGACAGCATCGAGGCCATGACCAGGGATCTGCGCCAACTGATCGACCTGACCTCATAAGACGGCATGCAACATTGCTGCAGCGGCGACGCGCCGCAGCATGTTGCGCGCTTGCCCCACACACCAGTTGTTACAGTGCGGCCAGCGCGCGCATGGGTAATATCAGGGCACATCGCCCTTTACCCACGCAAGGAGTATGTGCATGAGCATCATCATCATGATCATCGTCGGCTTCATCGTCGGGCTGATTGCCCGCGCGATCATGCCGGGAGACCAGAACATGGGCATCATCATGACCACCATCCTGGGCATTGTCGGGTCGGTCGTGGCCGGCTTCCTCGGCCAGAACCTGGGTTGGTACGCCCCCGGCGAACCGGCGGGCTGGATCGGCTCGGTGGTGGGCGCGATCATCGTGCTGTTCGTGGTCGGCCTGATCGCCAAGAAGCGCGGCTGACACGCTGCGCGCACGCATGATGCAAAGCGGGCCGATCTTTCGATC
>NZ_JCBANN010000118.1:0-3790 GCF_059761975.1 Achromobacter sp. 46006 | reverse complement strand
GCCGTTTCCCGCGGCGGCCGCGCGCCGTGTCCTTCGGGGCCGGCTCCGTCCGCCGCTTTCGTTCTACGGTTTTCCCCTCATGCTCAAACTCATCTTGCGCCGCGTGATCGTCGCGATACCGACCCTGATACTGGTGTCGATGATCGTCTTCATGCTGCAGAAAATCCTGCCCGGCGATCCGGTGCTGACCCTGGCCGGCGAAGAGCGCGATCCGGCCGTGCTGGACTACCTGCGCGACAAGTACCGCCTCAATGATCCGCTGCCGATGCAGTACGCCGCCTGGGCCGGCCAGGTGCTGCAGGGCGACCTGGGCAAGTCGCTGCGCACCGACGTGCCCGTCACCACCCTGATCGCCCAGAAGCTGCCGGTGACGCTGCAACTGGCGGCGATGGCCATGTTCTTCGCGCTGCTGGTGGGCATTCCCATGGGCATCGTCGCCGCCGTGCGCAAGGGCAAGCCGGTCGAGATGGGGGCCAACATCGCCGCCTTGTCGGGCATGTCGATTCCCAATTTCTGGCTCGGCATCATCCTCATCATGGTGGTGTCGGTGCAATGGAAACTGCTGCCGGCCTCGGGCTACGTATCGCCGGCCGAGGACTTCTGGCTGTCGATCAAGACCATGCTGATGCCGTCGCTGGTGCTGTCCACCGCGATCGCCGCCTATCTCATGCGCCACACCCGGTCGGCCATGCTCGAGGCGCTGTCGGCCGACTACGTGCGCACGGCCCGCGCCAAGGGCGTGTCGCCGCGCCAGGTGGTGCTGCGGCACGCGTTGCGCAATGCGCTGATGCCGATCGTCACGCTGGTGACGCTGCTGTTCGGCGAATTGCTGGCCGGCGCGGTGCTGACCGAGCAGGTTTTCACCATCCCCGGCTTCGGCAAGCTGGTGGTCGATGCCGTCTTCACGCGCGACTACGCGGTGGTGCAGGGCGTGGTGCTCTGCGTCGCGGTGGGCTTCATCCTGATGAACCTGCTGGCCGACATCCTGTACATCCTGGTCAATCCCCGCCTGAGGCACGCATGAGCGCACTTCCCGCAACGGCCGCAGCCGTCACGCCGCCCCGCAGCCGCAACCGCGCCTGGGCCAAGTTCAAACGCAACCATGTCGCCATGCTGGGCCTGGGCATCGTGCTGTTTTTCGTGCTGGTGGCGCTGCTGGCGCCGCTGATCGCCAGCCACGACCCGTTCCAGACCAGCTTCACCACCATCCGCAAGGCGCCTTCGGCCGCCCACTGGCTGGGCACCGATGAACTCGGCCGCGACATCTTCAGCCGCATGGTGCATGGCGCGCGCGCCTCGCTCATGGCCGGCCTGGTGTCGGTGCTGATCGCGCTGGTGGTCGGGGTGCCGTTCGGCCTGGCGGCCGGCTATTTCGGCGGCTGGACCGATAGCTGCATCTCGCGCGCCACCGAGGCGCTGCTGGCGATTCCGTTCCTGATCCTGGCGATCGCGCTGGCCGCCTTCCTGGGCCCCAGCCTGACCAACGCCATGATCGCCATCGGCGTGTCGGCCGCGCCCAAGTTCATCCGGCTCACGCGCGGCCAGGTGCTGGCGGTCAAGAGCGAGGACTACGTGCAGAGCGCCCGCGCGCTCGGCGCCTCCGACCTGCGCATCATCTGCCGCCACGTGTTCCCCAACGTGATGCCGCCGCTGATCGTGCAGGCCACCATCACCATCGCCACGGCCATCATCGCCGAGGCCAGCCTGTCGTTCCTGGGCCTGGGGTTGCAGCCGCCGAACCCGTCGTGGGGCTCGATGCTGAACACCGCCAAGAACTTCATGACCCAGGCGCCCTGGATGTCGATCTTCCCCGGATCGGCCATTTTCCTGGTGGTGCTGGGCTTCAATCTGCTGGGCGACGGGCTGCGCGATGCGCTGGACCCCCGTCAGGACAAGTAATCATCATGGCAACCATGGATCCCAAACGCGTCGTCCAGGTCAACGACCTGACCGTGCGCTTCAAAACCCCCGAGCGCGTCGTCGAGGCGGTGCGCAACGTGTCGTTCCACGTCGATCGCGGCGAAACCCTGGCGATCGTGGGCGAGTCCGGCTCGGGCAAGTCCGTCACCTCGCTGGCGCTGATGCGGCTGGTGGAATACGGCGGCGGCCGCATCGTCAACGGCGGCATGCAACTGCGCCGGCGCAACGGCGAGGTGCTGGATCTGGTCAACGCGCCCGACAGCACGCTGCAACGCGTGCGCGGCGCCGACGTGGCCATGATCTTCCAGGAGCCGATGACCTCGCTCAACCCCAGCTTCACGGCCGGCAACCAGATCGCCGAGGCGCTGCAACTGCACCAGGGGCTGGATGCGGCCGCGGCGCGCGCCGAAACGCTGCGCATGCTCGAACGGGTGCGCATCCCCGAGGCCCGCGCCATCCTCGACCGCTATCCGCACCAACTGTCCGGCGGCATGCGCCAGCGCGTCATGATCGCCATGGCGCTGTCCTGCAAGCCGCAACTGCTGATCGCCGACGAGCCCACCACGGCGCTGGACGTCACCATCCAGGCCCAGATCCTGCAGCTGATCCGCCAGTTGCAGGAAGAAATGGACATGGGGGTGATCTTCATCACCCA
Source organism: Achromobacter sp. 46006 (assembly GCF_059761975.1). Classification (NCBI taxonomy): domain Bacteria; kingdom Pseudomonadati; phylum Pseudomonadota; class Betaproteobacteria; order Burkholderiales; family Alcaligenaceae; genus Achromobacter; species Achromobacter sp. 46006. The sequence goes on along the minus strand of NZ_JCBANN010000118.1, from coordinate 1,215 downwards.
CGACATGGGCGTGGTGGCCGAAGTGGCCGACCGCGTGCTGGTCATGTACCGCGGCGACAAGGTCGAGGAGGGCGGTTCCGACGAAGTCTTCGCGCGGCCGCAGCATGCCTACACCCGCGCCTTGCTGTCGGCCGTGCCGCGCCTGGGCGCCATGCACGGCACCGACGAGCCGGCGCCGTTTCCGCTGCTCAAGGTCGAGGACGCCGCGCGCCAGGCCGCGCCCGCCGAACCGGCCAGGGCGGCGCCGTCCACCGTGCGCCGCGAGAGCGGCCCGGTGCTGAAGGTGCGCGACCTGACCACCACCTTCGACATCACCGGCGGCATCCTCGGCCGCGTGCAAAAGCGCGTGCACGCCGTGGAGAAGGTCAGCTTCGACCTGTATCCTGGCGAGACGCTGTCGCTGGTGGGCGAGTCCGGCTGCGGCAAGACCACCACCGGCCGTTCGCTGCTGCAACTGGTCAAGAGCCGCGGCGGTTCGATCGAGTTCGACGGCCAGAACATCGGCGCGCTGCGCGGCAGCGCCATGCAGACGTTGCGCCGTCACATCCAGTTCATCTTCCAGGATCCGTTCGCCTCGCTCGATCCGCGCATGACGGTCGGCTACTCCATCATGGAGCCGCTGTTGATCCACCGCGTCGCCAGCGGCGCCAAGGCCGAGGAGCGGGTGCGCTGGCTGATGGACAAATGCGGCCTGGCGCCCGAGATGATCGACCGCTATCCGCACGAGTTCTCCGGCGGCCAGCGCCAGCGCATCTGCATCGCGCGCGCCTTGGCGCTCAATCCCAAGGTGGTGATCGCCGACGAATCGGTGTCGGCCCTGGACGTGTCGATCCAGGCGCAGATCGTCAACCTGCTGCTGGACCTGCAGCGCGAACTGGGGGTGTCGTTCCTGTTCATCTCGCACGACATGGCGGTGGTCGAGCGCGTCAGCCACCGCGTGGCGGTGATGTACCTGGGCCAGATCGTCGAGATCGGCCCGCGCCGCGCCATCTTCGAGAATCCGCAGCATCCCTACACGAAGAAGCTGATGGCGGCGGTGCCGATCGCCGATCCGCAGCGCCGCCACCGCGAGCGCTCGCTGCTGGTCGACGAGATCCCCAGCCCGATGCGCAAGCTGGGCGACGAGCCGCTGGTCGAGCCGCTGGTGCAGGTCGGGGAAGGGCACTTCGTCGCGCGTCACTCCATCGGCGTGTACTGACCCCGCGCGTGTCCGCC
>NZ_JCBANN010000117.1:0-3864 GCF_059761975.1 Achromobacter sp. 46006 | reverse complement strand
CGGCACAACATCGCAAGCGCAATGACAAAAGGCCCCATGGGGCCTTTTGTCATTGCAGGACGCGACGATCAGATGGCCGCGGTGCGGCGCTCCAGCCAGGCCAGGGCCTCGCCTTCCACCAGCGGCGACAGGCGCTCGAACACGGTCTTGTGATAATCGTTGAGCCACGCGGTTTCGTCCGCGCGCAGCAGCGACGGCTCGATGCAGCGCGTGTCGATCGGGCACAGCGTCAGCGTCTCGAAACACAGGAACTCGCCCAGCTCGGACGTCAGCCAGGCGCGGTTGGCCACCAGGTTCTCGATGCGCACGCCCCAGCGGCCCGGACGGTAGATGCCCGGTTCGTTGGAGGTGATCATGCCAGGCTCCATGGCCGTGTGCGGACCCGGCGCTGCGCGATAGGAGATGACCTGCGGGCCTTCGTGCACGTTCAGGAAATAGCCCACGCCGTGGCCGGTGCCGTGGCCGTATTCGGCGCCGCCTTCCCAGATCGGAGCGCGCGCGATGGCGTCCAGCATCGGCGACGGCGTGCCGCGCGGAAACGAAGCGCGCGACAGCGCGATCATGCCCTTGAGCACCAGCGTGAAGTCAACCTTCTGGTCGGCGCTGGGCGTGCCCACCGCGACCACGCGGGTGATGTCGGTGGTGCCGCCCAGGTACTGACCGCCGGAGTCGATCAGCAGCAGGCCGTCGCCCTCGATGGCGGCGTGCGATTCAGCCGTGGCGCGGTAATGCGGCATGGCGCCGTTGGCATTGAAGCCGGCGATGGTGGCGAAGCTGGGGCAGACGTAGTCCGGGCGGCGCGCGCGGGCGGCGGTGATCCGCTCGTCGATGGTCAGCTCGGTGATGCGCTCGTTGCCCAGCGCGCCTTCGAACCAGGCGAAGAACTCGCACAGGGCGGCGCCGTCTTGCGCCATGGCGTGGCGCACATTGGCCAGCTCGGCGTCGGTCTTGCGTGACTTGATCAGGGTTGACGGGTTGATGGCCTCGACGCGCGGCACGGCGGGGTCCATCGCATGGAACACGCCGCAGGTGACGCGCGCCGGGTCGATCAGCAGCTTCTGGTCGAGTTCCAGCGAGGCCAGCGCGTCGGCGGCCTGGGCGTAGTCGGCCACCTCGACGCCATCGGCGGCCAGCGTGGCGCGCAGGGCGGCGTCGATCTTGCCGTCGGCCACGAACAGTGTGGCGTGATCCAGGCCGATCAGCGCATGGCCGACGAACACCGGGTTGTAGTCGACGTCGGCGCCGCGCAGGTTGAACAGCCAGGCGATGTCGTCGAGGGTACTGACGAAATGCACGTCGGCGCCGTGGGCGCGCATGGCGGCGCGCACCTGGGCCAGCTTGTCGGCGCGCCCGACACAGGCCTGCGGCGCCACGTGTTCGTAGATCGCCGCCGACGGCAGGCCGGCGCGATCGGTCCAGATGTCGTCCAGCAGGTCGGCGCGGATCTCCAGCGTGGCGCCGGACGTGGCGGCGGCCACCGACAACGCACGGAACGCGGCCAGGCCCAGCACCTGGCCGTCCACGCCGATGACGTCGCCGGCGCGGGTATTGGCGGCCAGCCAGTCCACATGGCCCGGCGTGCTGGCGACGGCGATCTTCATCAACTGCACACCGGTGCCGGCCAGTTGCGCCTCGGCCTGCACCCAATAGCGGCTGTCGACCCACAGGCCGGCGAAATCGGCCGTCACCACCAGCGTGCCCACCGAACCCGTGAAGCCCGACAGCCAGCGCCGCCCCTGCCAGCGCGCCGGCAGGTATTCGGACAGGTGCGGGTCCGAGGACGGCACAATATAGGCGGACAGGCCGCGGCGGCGCATGGCCTGCCGCAATTCGGCGATACGGGTGTCGGTGCTGGACATGGGTTTCCTTAGCGCAACATGAAGGACATGGCGGCCAGGCTGTTGAGCGTGCGGACGGCGGACTGCATGCTGTCGGTGGTGAACCGCAGGGTCACGCCGTCCACGCGCTCGAGCGTGGGCCACATGCAGAACAGGTCGGCAAGCGCCGCGCTCTGGGTCTGCAACCGGCATTCTATAGGGGGCGCGATCCGGAACGGAACCGCCTTCTTCGCCTCGCGCACCGCGGCCTCGGCGGCAGCGGCAATGGCGCGGCGCGAGGCCGCGGGCGACAGGGTCACGCCGCTGCCCTGCCCGTGCGCCACCTTGGTCTGCACCCACTGTGCGCCGGGGAACAGGCTGGTGGTTTCGGCGATGAACACGTCGTCGCCGGAGGCCAGGACGACGGGCACGCCCATCTCGCCCGCCAGCGCGCCGTACAAGCCGGCCTCGCCCAGCTCCATGCCATTGATGACGACACGCGCGAAGGCAAAGCTGTTGATGGTGTGCGCCAGGACGCCGCGGCCCTGCGAGCGCGAGTGGTAGCCGATCATGAAGACGGCATCGCAGCCCTCCTCCAGGCCACCCATCATGCCCAGGTAGCGCGGCTTGCCCAGCACCAGGCGGGCGCGTTCGTCGATGCCGTCAGGCAGCAGGTTGCGGAAGCCGCCATGCGAATCATTGACCAGGACCTCCGTGGCGCCGCCGGCGATCGCGCCTTGCACCGCGGCGTTGGCCTCGCCGGTCATCCAGGCGCGGGCACGCTCGTATTCGCCGTTGCCGGCACGCACTTGTTCAGCATGGAAGACGCCGGCGACGCCTTCGATATCGGTGGAAATCAGGATCTTCATGATAGGGCCTAGATGGGATTCAGAATTCGGTGTCCGCCAGCCATTGGCGCCAGGCGGGCGCGGCATCGCGGATGGCGGCGCGGTAATGTCCATCGCGCCCCTGCACGCCCTGGGCGTGCCAGAGCGCGGCGATGATGGCCTGCTCGCAGGCCTCGGCCGCCGCCTCGAACAGCGGATCGATGCGGGTTTCGTGCAGCATCGCGATGGCCGGCATCGGCTGCTCGGCCCGCTGCGGCACCGTATAGGCGGTGGAGAACGCCAGCGCGATATCGCCGCTGCCATGCCCGAACACCGACCCGGTGCGCGCCAGGCCGGCGCCGGCACGCAACGACAGGCGGCGCAGCTGGCGGGCATCGAGCGGCGCATCGGTCGCGACCACCAGAATAATGGAGCCCTTCTCCGGCGCGATGGCGGCGTTCTCGCCAGCCTGTGCCAGGCCGCGGTCCAATTGGTCCGCCAACCGCCGGCCGAACGGCCGGCCGGCCACGGTCAGGTTGGGCAGGCGGCCGAAATTGGCCAGCACCAGCGCGCCCACGGTGTAGCGCAACCCCGGCTGGATCGGAGCCACGCGCGAGGCCGAGCCGATACCGCCCTTGAACGAAAAGCACGACATGCCGCGGCCGGCGCCAACCGCGCCCTGCGCCATCTGCTTGCCGCAGCCAGCCAGCGCCTCGGCGTAGTGCGATTCCCGCACCGCCATCGCCTGGATATCGTTGAGGTAGCCGTCGTTGCACTCGAACACCAGCGGGTTGACGGTGGCCATGGCGCGGCCGATCTCGGGATTGGCGGCAATCGCCGCGCGGATCTGGGCATTGGCCACGGTGCCCACGCCAAAGGTGTTGGTCAGCGCGATCGGTGTTTCCAGCACCCCCAGTTCCTGTAGCTGGACCAGGCCGGTGCTCTTGCCGAATCCGTTCAGCACGGTGGCCGCGGCCGGCACCTTGTCCAGGTAGAGGTTGCCGTCATGCGGCCGCAGCACGGTCACGCCGGTCTGCAGCGCGCCGTCATCCAGCGTGCTGTGGCCGACGGTGATCCCGCCCACGTCGCAGATCGAGTCCAGCGGGCCGGCGTCCAGCTTGCCGATGCGGGGTTGGTCGAGCGCTTGATTTTCCATGCTTGTCGCTGCGTGTCGCCACGCTCCAGAATGCAAAACGCCGCCGTCCCGCGCGGCCATGGCG
>NZ_JCBANN010000116.1:0-4357 GCF_059761975.1 Achromobacter sp. 46006 | reverse complement strand
ATACGCTCACCACGTGTAGGTCGTCGGCAGCGTCAGAGGGTTATATGGGAACGGACGCCGTGCGCGGCCGGTTGTGGCATACGCAATTGATTGCGTCGGAACGGTGTGCGCTGCGCGCTTGCGGAGAGGGGCGCGCTGAAGGTTTTTTTTTGCTGGATAGGCGTGGTCTCGTTCTGCGGGCGCGGTGGAACGCCATTGATTTAGTGCTTGGCGCTGTCGATGCCATGGACGCTTTAGTTGTCGTACTGCGTCATGCGTTGGTTTTCTCGACGTCACTGCCTCGTGGCTCGGCGCTCCCTCTTCCTTCCGATTTCATCTCCTGAGCTTGCTTGCCTGATCGTACGGGCTGGCGTCTTCCCGCATTGCGTAACGCCATCCGGCTTTTTCAATATTCCGCCCAAAGATGCTGGGCCGCATAGGCGCGCCAGGGGCGCCAGGCTTCGGCGCGGGCCAGGATCTGAGCGGGGGTGTATTCGCGGGATTCGAGTTTTTCCAGGGCGCGGATCAGGCCGATGTCGGAGGCGGGGAAGGCGTCGGGTTCGCGCAGTTGGCGCAGGGCGATGTATTGGGCGGTCCATTCGCCGACGCCGCGGATTTCGCGCAGGCGGGCGACGGCGGTGTCGAGGCTGTCGGTGGTGTCGAACAGCTGCGGGTCGGCCAGGGCGGCGGCGGCGACGGCGGACAGGGTGGCGGCGCGGCTGCGGGGCATGCCGAGCGAGGCGAGGTCGACGTGGGCGATGGCGGCCGGCGTCGGGAACAGGTGGGTCAGATCGCCGTCGGGCTGCTCCAGGGGGTGGCCGTGGGCGGCGACGAGCTTGCCGGCGAGCTTGATGGCGGCGTTCACCGTGATCTGCTGGCCGAGGACGGCGCGCAGGGCGAGTTCGAAGCCGTCCCAGGCGCCGGGCACGCGCAGGCCCGGGCGGGCGGCGGTGAGGGCGGCCAGGACGGGATCTTGGGCCAGTTGGGCCGCGAGCGCGGCGGGGTCGCTGGCCAGGTCGAAAACGCGGCGCAGCCGGGCGATGATGGTGGGTAGGGCATGCAGTTGGGGAAAACGGACGGTGGCCTGCAGCGCGTTGCCCGCGCCGGGTTCGACCCGCACGGTGCCCTGGGCGCCGTCCAGGCCGATGGTGCGCGTGTAGCTGTTGGCCGTGACCCGTTCTATGCCGGGGATGGCGCGCACGCGCAGGAAGTCGAGCATGGCGCTCCAGTCGTAGGGCGGGCGGTAGCGCAGCAGCAGCTTGATTTCGCCCTGCGGGCCGGCCGAGACGTCGGGCTTGCCGGAGCGGCGCAGTTCGCCCGGAGCGCGGCCGAACAGGGCCAGGAAGATCTCGTTGAAGCGGCGGATGCTGCCGAAGCCGGCCGCGAATGCGATCTCGGCCATGGGCAGGCGGGTTTCGTGGATCAGTTGCTTGGCCAGCAGTACGCGCCGGGTCTGCGCCACGGCCACGGGCGATGCGCCCAGGTGCTGGCGGAACTGACGCCGCAATTGGCGCTCGCCGACGCCCAGGCGCGCGGCCAGGGCGTCGACGCCGGCATCGTCGAGCGCGCCGAGTTCGATCAGGCCGAGCGCGCGCGCGACGCTGTCGGGCAAATCGCGGGTGCGACCGGCGGCGGGCGCGGTTTCCGGGCGGCAGCGCAGGCAGGGGTGGAAGCCCGCTTCCTGCGCGGCCGCCGCCGTGGGGTAGAAGACGACGTTGCGCGACAGCGGCGTGCGCGCCGGGCAGACCGGGCGGCAGTAGATGCGCGTGGTCTTGACGGCGGTGAAGAAGCGGCCGTCGTAACGGGCGTCGCGCACGCGGATGGCGCTGTAGCAGGCGTCATGGTCGAGGTTCATGCGGCCCATGCTAGCGCCGTCGGCGGTCATGATCTAGCGGTTTTCGGACACTGTTGTCACGCGTATTGCCATGTCCGGAATCCGCCAGCGCGATGCCGCCGGCCGTCCTATATTGGACGCGTCAACGCCGCACCCGGAGCCCGCCATGCCTGTCCAGACCTTCACCCTAGAACGGGTCGCCACCCCCATCGGGCAAATGCTCGTGCTGACCGACGCCGGGCAATGCCTGCGCGCCGTCGATTGGGAGGATTACGAACCCCGCATGCATGCCCTGCTGCGCCGCCAGTATGGCAAGGGCGTGGTGAAAGTGGCCGATGCCGCGCGCGCCTCGGCGGCCAGCCGCGCGTTGCTGGCTTACTTCGATGGCCAGGTCGATGCGATCGACCCGTTGCAGGTGGCGCTGGGCGGCACCGATTTCCAACGCCAGGTATGGCGCGCGCTGCGCGAAATCGAACCGGGCGACACGGTCAGCTATGGCGTGCTGGCCGGGCGCATCGGCCGGGCATCGGCGGTGCGCGCCGTGGGCATGGCCAATGGGGCCAATCCGGTGGGGATCGTGGTGCCGTGCCACCGGGTCATCGGCGCCGATGCGTCGCTGACCGGCTACGGCGGCGGGCTGCATCGCAAGCGCTGGCTGCTGGAGCACGAGGCCCGCTGGCGCGCCGCGCGCGGCACGTCGTTGGCGCGGGCCGCCTGAGGCGGCGGCAACGGCGGCGGGATGCCCGCGTCACGTCGGCGGTGGGCGGTCGCCGGATCGACGCCGTCAGGCGCGGATCCAGCCGCGCGCGATGGGCAGGGCCAGCAGCCTGCGGTAGATGGCCTGCGACGTGGCCGTGAGCGGCGCGCCGACGCGGCGCCAGACCGGCACGGCCAGCCCGGCGGCCACCGGCGCCAGCAGCAGGCCGCCGGCGATGTCCAGCGGGAAGTGCACGCCCAGGTAGACCCGAGACAGCCCGACCACGGCCGCCAGCAGCAGCGTCGCATAGCCCCAGCCGGCCCAACGCCGGTCGAAGATCAGCGTGAACGCCAGCGTGGCGATGATGATGGTGTGGTTGCTGGGGAACGATGAGGTGGCCTTGTGGGCGAAGAAGGCCTGGCCCAGCCCGAGCACGAATGGCCGCGCATGCGGCCACAGGGCGCCACACAGGTAGCTGATGCAGAGCGCCGCGCCGATGCCGACCAACGCCTTGAGCGCCAGGTCGCGCTGGGCCTGGGCGCCCCACAGCCAGAGCGCGGCCAGTACGATCGGCACCAGCAGGATCAGCCGATTGGCGACGAACAGGCCCGCCTGGATGCGCCACCCGGGGCTGGCTGGATCTGCGTTGATCAGGAGAAACAGGGACTGATTGAGAGGTTCCAGGAAATCCATGACACGTCATCGGAGTGAAATTATTTCGATTGGCGCGATGGTAGACCGGTTTGCCGTCAATTCCCTTGCAAAACGTGGCCGGATCCCGGGATTTACTTCTGGATGCGAATGTGGCTTTCGGTGGCACTTTCCGGCGGACACGACGCGTCCGCCGGCACGCCGCTCACTTGGCGATGCGCTTGCCCTGGGCGTCGATCACGGCTTCGCCGTCTTCCTTGGTGAAGGCGCCCTGCTGCGGCGCGGGCAGGATGTCCAGCACCAGTTCGGACGGGCGGCACAGGCGCGCGCCCAGCGGGGTGCTGACAAAGGGACGGTTCAGCAGGATCGGGTGGGCCTCGATGGCATCGAGCAGGGCGTCGTCGCTCAGCGAGGCGTCATCCAGGCCGAGTTCGGCGTAGGGCGTGCCTTTTTCGCGCAGCGCGTCGCGCACGGTGATGCCGGCGCGCTTGAACAGCGCCTTCAGGTCGGCGCGCGAGGGCGGCGTTTCCAGGTACAGCACCACGGTCGGCTCGATGCCGGCATTGCGGATCATGGCCAGCGTGTTGCGCGAAGTGCCGCACTTGGGGTTGTGGTAAATGGTGACGTCGGACATGGCGTTTTCCTTGCGATGGTGCGGGGACAAGGCAGGAGCATAGTGCATTCCCGCCCTGTCCTTGCCGCTGCGCGGTTTCAGGCGCGCAGCTTGCGGCCCAGCCGGCGCCAGCCGATCACCACGCCGGTCAGGCTCAGGGCCGCGCCGCCCAGGCTCAGGAACACCAGCAGGATGTCCCACAGCGGCCGGCGCGCCAGCAGGCCGGTCCAGTCCCAACTGTGCAGGAAGGCGAACAACCAGCGGCTGGCGCGGTTGCCGCGGTCCTGCCGGCCCAGCACCTGGCCGGTGAGCGGGTCCAGGTAGACCCAGCTGGCCTGCGGGTCGTCGAACACCAGGCGCCACACCGGCAACGGCTTTTCGATATGGCCGAGCATGGCGTGTTCGTCGCGGCCGTAGTAGTAGAAGTCGTAGCGGTCCAGCACCTGCATGTCCGTCAGGGTGGCGCCGGGCACCAGGCGCGCGGCGGCCGCGCGCAGGGCCACGGGGTCGAGCGTGACGGGCTGCGCGTCGGCGGCCGACAGCAGCCGCGGCGCGCCCGGGCCGCTGCGGGCCAGCACCAGGT
>NZ_JCBANN010000115.1:0-4383 GCF_059761975.1 Achromobacter sp. 46006 | reverse complement strand
TGCCGTCCGCGGCGTCGGCGGCCGTGCCATTGGTGTAGGCCTGCTCCAGTTGAAACAGGTCAGCCGGCGCGGAGGCCGGAGCGCTCAGCAACAGGTCTTCGCGCGCGACGGGCGCGGCGCTGGCGGGGCGGTCGCCGAATTCGGTGATCCGCAAGCGGTTGCCGCCGCCGCTCAGCCCGGTGGTGACCGTCAGGCGGTCATGATCGCCGCCATTCGGATCGACCCGGAAGACAAGCGTGCTGTCCGTCGCGGCAAGCGTGTCGGCCGTCAGGGTGTAGGCGGTGCGGGTCCGGTCCGTGTCTTCGAAGCGCAACAGCGCCTTGTTGGCCTGGAGTCGCCCAAGCGCGGAATCGCCCGTGACGATCCAGTGGGTATTGTCCTGGACCTGCATGCTGGCCTGCGCCGCGTGTACGCTTCCCGTATACACCGTTTCCGGCGCGGCGCTGTCGCCGAGGTCAGCCGCGCGAGGCGCCGTCAGGCCGCCGGATTCGCCGCCGCCAAGACGGACCTGCGCGGCCTGGTCGGACAGAATATTGCCGGTCAGGCGGGTGCCGGGGCCGGCCTCGAGGACGGCGTCCTGGCCATCCAGTATCCAGGACGCGGCCGAGTAGGTCGTTGCGGGGAGGGTGCGATCCGCCGCCGCCAACATCGACAGGATGGCGTTGGCGCCCACGCGGACTTCGCCATCGGAGGCGAGGCCGGCGCGGCCAGTCAACCGGGCGTCGTCGCGCAGGTTCAGCAGCGAGTGGGTGAATACGCTGGGGCGGTCGAGCAGCGCGTGGGTGGAGGAGACATGCGTTTCGCTGTCGGTGCTGTCGATGCCGCCGTTGAAGTGTTCCGTGATGTACAGGGTGGAATGGTTCGCCAGGGTCACTCCTCCCTCGAATCTGCTTGTATCGGCGTCTGTGCCAGCGCTCGATTCACCGGCGCTCGGCGCCGTATTGATGTCCGTGCCGTCGTTCAGGTCGATGACGACGGACGTGCTGCCCAGGGTGACGAACGAATGATCGGCGTGGATATCGGTGGCGAGCACGGCGTTGCGGCCGAGATGGAGCTGCGTGTCGCGCAGTTCCAGCGCCGCCATGCGAAAGTGGCGCGTTTCCCAGTCGGGCTGCGTGAAGGAGACAGGGCGGGTTGGCAGCGAGTCGTCACCCAGGGACTTGAGCATGTCCGCGACGGCGGCGGCATTGGCGGCGTGGACGACCGGGTGTCCTTGCAGGTACAGCAGGCCGTTCTTCTGGATGAACGTGCCGCTGCTGTCGATACCTCCGTCGATGGCGAAGCGGCTCAGGGGCGTGGCGGTGTTGGCGATGTTGACATTGCCGGTGAAATGGCCGTGCCAGAGAGTCGTGGCATTGGCGCCGCCGGGGGCGGCGAAGGCCAGGTTCACCGTGGCGGGGGAGCCGCTATTGGTGAGCACGGCGCCGGCGTCGGCGCCGTTCAGTCGATGAAAGGTGACATCGTTGCCGTTGATGTCGAGCTTGCCCCCGCGGAATCCCCATTGGATGTTGTCCGGATCGATCTGGCGGCTGTCCGCCAGCACCAGGGTAGGGCGGCCGCTGACGATGCGGGCGGCCGCGAAAGCCTGGACCCGGTCGTTGGCATCGGCGCGTTGCGCCAGGATGACGGTGCCATCGCCAATGTTCAACGTGCCCGGGTTGACCCCTGAAGCGCTGATCTTCAGCGTGCCGGCGCCCAGCTTGTGCAGGCTGTCGGCGGCCACGCCGTTGACCTGCCAATCCACGAACGACTCCGCGTTCACCGTGATGCCGCCGCCGCGCCAGGTCTGGGTGTCCGTCGGCATGACGGTGTAGCGGCCGTCGAATGTGAGGGCGCCGGCCCCTTGGTCGACCGTGCTTTCCAGCACGACGAGACCGTCGCCGCGGAAGGTCAGATCCTTGCCGTGGTCCAGTGCCGCGGCCTGATTCGGCCCGAACCTGCCGTGCATGGTCCAGGAGGCCTGCGCCTGGTTCAAGGTGCCGGTTCCGGTGGTCCCGTCGTAGGTCCAGTGGATCTCGCCGTCGGGCTGGTGCGTGATCACCGGCGCATTGGTCTTGCCATCGATGACATCCATGACATCCGGCAAGGGAATCACGTCGAATGCGCTGAGCGTCGCGCCCTCGCCGGACCAGCCGGTCTGCACCGCGACCAGTATCCACTGCCCGCGTTGCGTGTCCCAGGCAAACAGCGGAGAGCCGCTATCGCCGGGGCCGCCGTAGGAGGCCATCGGACCCTGCTTGGGCGAGTAGGTGGCGCCCGGCAGCGCCTGCAGGAACCAGTAGGAATCCTCGGGGGAACCCACCGTGCCGCCGGTCAGGTAGGCATAGCCGCCCGCGATGCGGGTGCGCACGCCGGCCCTGTCCCGAACCCGCTGCACGCCGGAGCCGACCCGGTAGAACACCGGGAAGCGGGACAGGTCCGCATAGGTGCCGGCGGCATCGCCGGCATCGGTCATGGCGATGGGCGCCACTTCGGTCACGATCTTGTTCAGGCGTGGGGAATGGAAGTCCTCCCATCGGTGGTTGTTGCGGTTGACCAGGGTATAGCGGGTGTCACCGCGATAGCCGAACGTGACGCCGGTGTAGCCGCCGTTGTGCTTGACGCTGACGACGTATTGCGGCGCAACCAGGGTTGCGATACCCGTGGTGTCGGCCACGCTGAAATCGATCATGGGCGCGCGGTCCAGGACCGCGTACGGCGCTCCGGCCTTGTCGTACAGTTGGATGTTCCGTGCGCCCGGTCGGAAGACCCCTTTGTTTTCCGCGAAGTCGCGATAGGTCTGGTAAGGCAAATCCGTGCCGACCATGGCGGCATGCAACGGAGCCGCCGCCAACAGGCCCACCAGGATCGACAGCCTGTGGCAGATCGGGCGGATGGCCCGACGGGGCGCGCCATGGCGGCCCGGCCTGTCGCGCGGATCGGGTCTTGCCCGGCTGGCCGAGAGGGTGGGGATGAGGTCGCGGCCAGGTGACAGAGATTTCCAGATCATGCGGCGCTTTCACCGAGGTAAGCGAAAGCGCCCATTGTCATGGACCGAGGTCCGAACGCAGGTCTGATAATGGGATGCCCCAGGACCTGCGTTCGCCTGACCGGGCAACCTTGCCGGCTCAGAACTGATAGCGCACACCGATCTGGCCGCTGTAGTCGTGTTTCAGCTTGCCCGCAAAGCTGCTTTCCACCTGGCTGTAGAAACGCCAGTTGGGCGACAGCCTGGCATTGAGCGAGACGTTGACCAAGTAACGGCTGTCGTCGGCCATCGGTGTGCTCAGCATATCTCCCGGGACGCTGTTGTTCAGGACATCGATACCGCCGCCCCGCCGCAGGTTCTGAAGCCGGAACAGCCCGGCTGAAAGCGTCACCCCGCGTTGTTCATCCGACTGGAAGTTCAGGCCGGCGGCGGCGCCGATCTTGGCATAGACCGGCGTGCTGGCATTGACCCGGACATCGACACTGCTTTCATCGCCATGCAGCGTATAAGCGCTGGTGTAGCCCGTGACCACTTCGACAGAGGGTTCAACGAAGGCGCGATCATTGAGCAGGTTCAGCCGCCATCCCGCCTGCACGCTGGCCAGCAGGGAGGTGGACTGCGCGCCATGTCCTTCGATGCGCAGGTTGGCGGGCATCTGGTAAGTATGGTTGGTTCTCAGGTACTTTGCGATGACGTCGATGAAGGGGCCGTTCTCGTTGATCATGGCATAGTAGACGCCGATGCCGCCGGTGGTGTGCTTTTCCGACAGGCCCGTGTCGCCTTGCCCCGAGCCTTGGGTATAGCTTCCCATGACGCCGTACAAATGCATGCCCTGCTTGCGGTCAAGGCCCAATTGCAGTGTGTTGTGCTTCAAGTGCACTTGCTGATAGTCGGCCTGTCCGTGGCTGGTCTTGATCCATAGCCCGGCCTCTTCATGCAGTTGACGCACGTCTCCCAACCGTTTGTTGAGCTGGTTGGTTTCGAGCACGAAAGCGACCTTCGGCAGGCTCGCCAGCACGGTGGTGCGGTTGACCTGCTGGCGTACCGCGTTGACCTGGTTGACGATGTCGTCGTCCGCGGCGATGCCGGTCTGCCGCAAGCGGCTGATGATCTCGTCGCGCGACCGCAGAGAATCCAGTTCGGACAGCTTCAATGAATACGGCGTGAACAACGACAGTCCCCCGGCGTTTGGCCTGGGGAGGGCGACCGGCGGGTCGGCGGGCTTCTCGGCTGGCGGTTCAACAGGCTTTTCTGCAGGCGGCTCAGCGGGCTTTTCGGCGGGCGGTTCCACAGGCTTTTCGGCCGGCGGGTCAGCAGGCTTTTCTGCAGGCGGTTCCACGGGCTTTTCGGCGGGCGGTTCCACAGGCTTCTCGGTCGGCGGTTCCACGGGCTTCTCGGCCGGCGGTTCCACAGGC
>NZ_JCBANN010000114.1:0-5707 GCF_059761975.1 Achromobacter sp. 46006 | reverse complement strand
GCTCGATGATCCCGCACAGTGGGTGTAATTGGTGTTGGCTGGCTGCTGACGGGGCAGCCAGATTTTGTATTGAACGACACTTGGAACGCTATATCACCAGGTCATAACCATCAGTGTTATAGGATCAAGCCTCACGAGCAATTAGTATCGGTTAGCTTAACGCATTACTGCGCTTCCACACCCGACCTATCAACGTCCTGGTCTCGAACGACTCTTTAGGGGGATCAAGTCCCCGGGATACCTAATCTTCAGACGAGTTTCCCGCTTAGATGCCTTCAGCGGTTATCTCTTCCGTACTTAGCTACCCGGCAATGCCATTGGCATGACAACCGGTACACCAGAGGTACGTCCACTCCGGTCCTCTCGTACTAGGAGCAGGCTCCGTCAAGTATCCAACGCCCACGGCAGATAGGGACCAAACTGTCTCACGACGTTTTAAACCCAGCTCACGTACCTCTTTAAATGGCGAACAGCCATACCCTTGGGACCGGCTACAGCCCCAGGATGAGATGAGCCGACATCGAGGTGCCAAACACCGCCGTCGATATGAACTCTTGGGCGGTATCAGCCTGTTATCCCCAGAGTACCTTTTATCCGTTGAGCGATGGCCCTTCCATTCAGAACCACCGGATCACTATGTCCTGCTTTCGCACCTGTTCGACTTGTCAGTCTCACAGTCAAGCACGCTTATGCCATTGCACTATCAGCACGATTTCCGACCGTACCTAGCGTACCTTCGAACTCCTCCGTTACACTTTGGGAGGAGACCGCCCCAGTCAAACTGCCCACCATGCACTGTCCCCGATCCGGATAACGGACCAAGGTTAGAACCGCAAACAAACCAGGGTGGTATTTCAAGGATGGCTCCACGTGATCTAGCGACCACGCTTCAAAGCCTCCCACCTATCCTACACAGGCCGGTTCACAGATCAATGCAAAGCTACAGTAAAGGTTCATGGGGTCTTTCCGTCTAGCCGCGGGTAGATTGCATCATCACAAACACTTCAACTTCGCTGAGTCTCAGGAGGAGACAGTGTGGCCATCGTTACGCCATTCGTGCAGGTCGGAACTTACCCGACAAGGAATTTCGCTACCTTAGGACCGTTATAGTTACGGCCGCCGTTTACCGGGGCTTCGATCAAGAGCTTGCACCCCATCACTTAACCTTCCGGCACCGGGCAGGCGTCACACCCTATACGTCGACTTTCGTCTTTGCAGAGTGCTGTGTTTTTAATAAACAGTCGCAGCCACCGATTCTCTGCGACCCCATCATGCTAGGCGCGCAGGCGCTTCACACTACCGGGGTATACCTTCTCCCGAAGTTACGGTATCAATTTGCCGAGTTCCTTCTCCTGAGTTCTCTCAAGCGCCTTGGAATATTCATCCCGTCCACCTGTGTCGGTTTGCGGTACGGTCTCGTACAGCTGAAGCTTAGA
Source organism: Achromobacter sp. 46006 (assembly GCF_059761975.1). Lineage (NCBI taxonomy): Bacteria > Pseudomonadati > Pseudomonadota > Betaproteobacteria > Burkholderiales > Alcaligenaceae > Achromobacter > Achromobacter sp. 46006. Next base: position 4,271 of record NZ_JCBANN010000114.1, on the reverse strand, counting down.
GGCTTTTCTTGGAACCACTTCCAATCACTTCGCAAGCTATGCTCGCTCGTGCCGTACCCTTGATTTACGCGCCCGGATTTGCCTAAGCGCCATCTTCGATACGTCAACAGGGACATCCAACACCCTGATGATCTTCCGCGATCCGTCCCCCCATCGCACTGTACGACGGTGCTGGAATATTAACCAGCTTCCCATCAGCTACGCATCTCTGCCTCGCCTTAGGGGCCGACTCACCCTGCGCCGATGAACGTTGCGCAGGAAACCTTGGACTTACGGCGAGGGGGCTTTTCACCCCCTTTATCGCTACTCATGTCAGCATTCGCACTTCTGATACCTCCAGCAGCCTTTACAAGCCACCTTCGCAGGCTTACAGAACGCTCTCCTACCGCGTGCACAAAGTGCACACCCGCAGCTTCGGTTTATCGCTTAGCCCCGTTACATCTTCCGCGCAGGACGACTCGATCAGTGAGCTATTACGCTTTCTTTAAAGGATGGCTGCTTCTAAGCCAACCTCCTGACTGTCTATGCCTTCCCACTTCGTTTCCCACTTAGCGATAATTTGGGACCTTAGCTGGCGGTCTGGGTTGTTTCCCTCTTGAGTCCGGACGTTAGCACCCGGTGCTCTGTCTCCCAAGCTGTACTTGCGGGTATTCGGAGTTTGCCATAGTTTGGTAAGTCGCCATGACCCCCTAGCTATAACAGTGCTCTACCCCCCGCAGTAATACTTGAGGCACTACCTAAATAGTTTTCGGAGAGAACCAGCTATTTCCAGATTTGTTTAGCCTTTCACCCCTATCCACAGCTCATCCCCTAATTTTTCAACATTAGTGGGTTCGGTCCTCCAGCACGTGTTACCGTGCCTTCAACCTGGCCATGGATAGATCATCTGGTTTCGGGTCTACACCCAGCGACTGAATCGCCCTATTCGGACTCGCTTTCGCTACGGCTTCCCTATTCGGTTAACCTTGCCACTGAATGTAAGTCGCTGACCCATTATACAAAAGGTACGCAGTCACCCCACAAGGAGGCTCCTACTGTTTGTATGCATACGGTTTCAGGATCTATTTCACTCCCCTTCCGGGGTTCTTTTCGCCTTTCCCTCACGGTACTGGTTCACTATCGGTCGATCACGAGTATTTAGCCTTGGAGGATGGTCCCCCCATCTTCAAACAGGATTTCACGTGTCCCGCCCTACTTTTCTCACGCTTAGTTCCACACACAAAATTTCGTCTACAGGGCTATCACCTGCTACGGCCGGACTTTCCATTCCGTTCGACTATCTTGCATGCTAAAACGTGAAGGCTCTTCCGATTTCGCTCGCCACTACTTTCGGAATCTCGGTTGATTTCTTTTCCTCGAGCTACTGAGATGTTTCAGTTCACCCGGTTCGCTTCCACTGACCTATGTATTCAGTCAGGGATACTCCTTACGGAGTGGGTTTCCCCATTCGGATATCTGCGGATCAAAGCTTGTTTGCCAGCTCCCCGCAGCTTTTCGCAGGCTACTACGTCCTTCATCGCCTGTGATCGCCAAGGCATCCACCATATGCACTTAGTCGCTTGATCCTATAACGCTGTAGGCTATAGGACCTGAGTATTAGCGTTTGTGCCGTTCATAAGTTTCAAAGCAGTCTGAGGTTATTCACCCCAGTCTTGAGAACTTGGAACAAAATTAATGCAATCACAACCCGTACCCATCTTCATCAGCAAGCTGATTACTTGATGAGCACATTTCGTTGTGCTTCTTCCAGATTGTTAAAGAACGAATATAGCTGTTGAGTAAAACCCAACTCATAAGACCGTGAAGATCATTATTCTTCACGACGCTATGAGTTAGCCTCTACATCCCACCAGGCACAGGTCTTGGTGGAGGTGAACGGGATCGAACCGATGACATCCTGCTTGCAAAGCAGGCGCTCTCCCAGCTGAGCTACACCCCCATATCCACGGCATCTCTACCTGCGAATACTTGGTGGGTCTGGTTGGATTCGAACCAACGACCCCCGCCTTATCAAGACGGTGCTCTAACCGACTGAGCTACAGACCCAAAACCTTCCCGGATCAGTAGTCAGAAGTCATGGACACAGGGAGGAGTCCCTCTACCCAAGCCCACAACCGATCCCAGCTATATCAAACAACCGATAAGAGTGGACGCTTAACACGAGCACTAAGCTCTGAAAGGAGGTGATCCAGCCGCACCTTCCGATACGGCTACCTTGTTACGACTTCACCCCAGTCATGAATCCTACCGTGGTAATCGCCCCCCTTGCGGTTAGGCTAACTACTTCTGGTAAAACCCACTCCCATGGTGTGACGGGCGGTGTGTACAAGACCCGGGAACGTATTCACCGCGACATGCTGATCCGCGATTACTAGCGATTCCGACTTCACGCAGTCGAGTTGCAGACTGCGATCCGGACTACGATCGGGTTTCTGGGATTGGCTCCCCCTCGCGGGTTGGCGACCCTCTGTCCCGACCATTGTATGACGTGTGAAGCCCTACCCATAAGGGCCATGAGGACTTGACGTCATCCCCACCTTCCTCCGGTTTGTCACCGGCAGTCTCATTAGAGTGCCCTTTCGTAGCAACTAATGACAAGGGTTGCGCTCGTTGCGGGACTTAACCCAACATCTCACGACACGAGCTGACGACAGCCATGCAGCACCTGTGTTCCGGTTCTCTTGCGAGCACTGCCAAATCTCTTCGGCATTCCAGACATGTCAAGGGTAGGTAAGGTTTTTCGCGTTGCATCGAATTAATCCACATCATCCACCGCTTGTGCGGGTCCCCGTCAATTCCTTTGAGTTTTAATCTTGCGACCGTACTCCCCAGGCGGTCAACTTCACGCGTTAGCTGCGCTACCAAGGTCCGAAGACCCCAACAGCTAGTTGACATCGTTTAGGGCGTGGACTACCAGGGTATCTAATCCTGTTTGCTCCCCACGCTTTCGTGCATGAGCGTCAGTGTTATCCCAGGAGGCTGCCTTCGCCATCGGTGTTCCTCCGCATATCTACGCATTTCACTGCTACACGCGGAATTCCACCTCCCTCTGACACACTCTAGCCCGGTAGTTAAAAATGCAGTTCCAAAGTTAAGCTCTGGGATTTCACATCTTTCTTTCCGAACCGCCTGCGCACGCTTTACGCCCAGTAATTCCGATTAACGCTTGCACCCTACGTATTACCGCGGCTGCTGGCACGTAGTTAGCCGGTGCTTATTCTGCAGGTACCGTCAGTTTCGCGGGGTATTAACCCACGACGTTTCTTTCCTGCCAAAAGTGCTTTACAACCCGAAGGCCTTCATCGCACACGCGGGATGGCTGGATCAGGGTTTCCCCCATTGTCCAAAATTCCCCACTGCTGCCTCCCGTAGGAGTCTGGGCCGTGTCTCAGTCCCAGTGTGGCTGGTCGTCCTCTCAAACCAGCTACGGATCGTCGCCTTGGTGAGCCGTTACCCCACCAACTAGCTAATCCGATATCGGCCGCTCCAATAGTGCAAGGTCTTGCGATCCCCTGCTTTCCCCCGTAGGGCGTATGCGGTATTAGCTACGCTTTCGCGTAGTTATCCCCCGCTACTGGGCACGTTCCGATACATTACTCACCCGTTCGCCACTCGCCACCAGACCGAAGTCCGTGCTGCCGTTCGACTTGCATGTGTAAGGCATCCCGCTAGCGTTCAATCTGAGCCAGGATCAAACTCTTCAGTTTAATCTCTGTATTTGTTTCGTATTTCTTAGTTCCGAAGAACCGAGTCATACGTCGCTACTCAAAGGAAGTGAGGTATGTGCTTAGACTTGACATCTAAGGTACTTCACTTCTAGTGAGCACTTGATTTCATTGTGCTTGTGAAAGAATCAGGGTTTTAAACCCAACCCAGTCACTGTGCACTCGCATCAAGCGCCCACACTTATCGGTTGTTTAATTGTTAAAGAGCGGTACTGCTAAATTCTGTACTACCAAACTACTTACTGCATCTTCTGCTTTCCTCGGCGATTTCGCTTTCGCGTCGATCGCTGTGTCAGCAGCAGAGAAACGAGATTATGAAGAAGTTTTTATCGTTTGTCAAGTCAGCGTCGTTTGCTTCACTTCGCTTTCTTGCCTACAACCCCTTCAGGTCTCACCAGGCTCGCGCCCGGCTTCTCTCTTTAGCAGCTATCGAAATATCAGGGTTAACCCTAAGTTTTCGGTAACTGCCAAGCCTGAAACTATAACACAACTTTTGCAGATTATGCAACTGGCTTTTGCCTGATTTGCACCCTATCTTGCAACCCC
>NZ_JCBANN010000113.1:0-5798 GCF_059761975.1 Achromobacter sp. 46006 | reverse complement strand
GGAATCTCCTCCGGGGCGTTTTGCATCAGCTCGGCGGCGCAGGCTCGCGCCGTCCGTCAGCCCGTCTGCTCTTCCTGCGGCCAGTCGCGCAGCACCGGCGCATCCGGCGCGCCCGGCCCGACCTCGCGCAGGTGGTCGTGCTGCAGCAGCGCCATGCGGTAGGCGTCGCGATAGGCGCCGTTGGAAAAGAACTCTTCCTTGAGCAGGCCTTCGATCTGGAAGCCACAACGTTCATAGATGTGGACGGCGGCGCGGTTGTCCTTGTCCACCACCAGGTAGACCTTGTGCAGGTTCAGCACGCGGAAGGCGTAGCCCACCGCGATGCGGGTGGCGGCCTTGGCGTAGCCGCGCCCCTGGTAGCTGGGCGCGATGATGATCTGGAATTCGGCGCGGCGGTGGATGTAGTCGATTTCCACCAGTTCCACCAGGCCGGCCGGCTGGCCGGTGTCGTGCTCGATGATGAAGCGCCGCTCGTTCTGGTCGTGCAGGTGGCGGTCATAGAGGGCGACCAGTTCGTCGTAGGCCTCGTAAGGCTCTTCGAACCAATAACGCATGATGACGTCGTTATTGTTGATCTTGTGCACGAAGTGCAGGTCGCCGCGCTCCAGGGGGCGTATTTTGATATCGGATATTACCGACATAGAAACCTCCGAAAGTGCGGCCATTGTAGCTGACACCATCCTGAAACTCCCGTTACATGGCGGTTTCAGAACAAGTGTGGCTTGTGCATTGGCTTACAGCGAAAAAATGCCTGAAAAAGCGCATGAATGCTGGGACCCAGTCGTCAATACTTGCCGCATCGGTAACAAAATGCGCCTGTCACCCGAGCGCCGAAAACGCCTTGCGCCAACGCCTGCCCGGCCCGGACATGCCGCCATCACGGCGCCGCGAATGCCGGCAGCCGCTGTTCGATGCGCCGCACCACCTCGTTGGCGGCCGATGACAGCGGACGCCCGAGCCGCAGCAACATCTGGCATTCGGGCGCGCTGAGGATCGGATGCGCTATCGGCAGCGCCACCAGTTCGCCGCTGGCCAATTCGTGGTGCACGCCCAGGTTCGGCATCAGCGTCACCCCGGCGCCGCTGATTGCGTACTGCTTGAGCACGCGCAGCGAATTGGTGGTCAGGCTGGGCGTCAGGTGGATGCGTTCGGTGAACTCCAGCAGGTCGACCGCCTGGCGCAAGCCATACGGCGCCGACATCAGCGCGAATGGATACGGCAGGATGTCGGCGATGGTGAGCGGCGCGCGGCGCCGCGCCAGCGCATGGCCGCGCGCCGCCAGCAGGCAGACAGGGTGCTTGCGGCTGGCGCGGCAGCGCAACCGCGGGTCGACCGGCGGGTTGTAGGCCAGGCCGATGTGCGCGGCATCCGTGGCCACCGCCTCGACCACCTCGTTGACGGAACCGACGTTGACGCTGACGTTGATGCGCGGATGCTCGATGCAGAACGGCCCCACCACGTGCTCCATCAGGCTGTCGATGAAGCCCTCGCTGATCATCAAGTGGACGTTGCCGCGCCGCATGCCGCGCAGTTCCTGCAACCGCGTGTTCAGGTGCTCCTGCTGCGCGCGGCAGGCGCGATGGTATTCCAGCAGCATGTCGGCGGCCTCGGTCGGCGTCAGCCCGCGCGCGCGGCGTTCGAACAGCGCCACGCCCAGTTCCTTTTCCAGCAGCTGGATCTGGCGGCTGATGACCGACGGCGCGGTGCCGAGCTTGTCGGCCGCGCCGCGGATCGAGCCACAGGCCACGACCTCGTGGAAGTACTTCAACCGCACCTGGCTGATTTCCGCCATGGTTTCCCCTTGCGTGTTTTGTCATCGACGTCCGAACCGCTGGCGCCCCGCGCCCTCCGTGGCGTGTCTCGAGGGATCTGGGCGCATGGCCAAGGCGTCGCTTTTTTGCGTTGCCTGGAAGGCAACGATAATTTATCACTCAGGTCATTGTTTCGAACACTGCGTGCTCGCAATATGGACGCCGCGCGGACCCACCCCGGGGAACCGCCGCCATCCCACCCACCGCGGCGGGCGCAGATCCGCCCGCGAGGAGACACGCAATGCCCCATCAGCCCATGCCAGGCGCCGATCCGCGCCTGGCCCCGCTCTATCGCAAGATCACCTGGCGCCTGCTGCCGTTCCTGCTGCTCTGTTATGTGTTCGCCTACCTCGACCGCATCAACATCGGCTTCGCCAAGCTGCAAATGCAGCAGGACATCGGCATCTCGGATGCCGTCTACGGCCTGGGCGCGGGCATCTTCTTTCTCGGCTACGTGATGTTCGAGGTGCCCAGCAACCTGCTGCTGACGCGCATCGGCGCGCGCCGCACCATCAGCCGCATCATGGTGCTGTGGGGCCTGACCTCGGCCTCGATGCTGTTCGTGCAGGGCGAATGGAGCTTCTACGTCCTGCGCTTCATGCTGGGCGTGTTCGAGGCCGGCTTCGCCCCCGGCATGATCTTCTACCTGACCTACTGGTACTCGCAGTCGCGCATGGCCGGCGTCATGGCGGTGGTGATGCTGGCCGGCCCGATCGGCGGCATCGTCGGCGGCCCGGTCTCGGCCTGGATCATGACGGCCTTCTCCGGCGCGCATGGGCTGGACGGCTGGCAATGGATGTTCCTGCTCGAAGGCCTGCCCTGTGTGCTGCTGGGCGTCATCGCCTTCCGCTACCTGGATGACAAGCCGGGCGAGGCTCGCTGGTTGAGCGCCGAGGAAAAGGCGCTGCTGGCCGCCGACCTGGACAGCCGCGGCGCGCACAAGAAGCACGCCTTCGCCCAGGTGCTGCGCGACCCCGCCATCTACGGCATGGCGCTGACCTACTTCTGCCTGATCTGCGGCATCTATGCGGTCAGCTTCTGGCTGCCGACGCTGCTCAAGCTGGCCGGGGTGCAGGACACCATGCAGATCGGCCTGTACTCGGCGATCCCCTACGTGGCCGCGGCGGTCTTCATGCTGTGGTTCGCGCGCAGTTCCGACCGTCTGCGCGAACGCCGCTGGCACACGCTGGTGCCCGCCCTGCTGGCCGGCGTGGCGCTGTGCATCGCCACCGCGGCGCCGACGCAATTCGCGCTATCCCTGACGGCCATCACGCTGGCCACCGGCTTCATGTGGGCCGCCTACACGGTATTCTGGGCGATTCCGTCGCAGTACCTGCAAGGGGAAGCCGCGGCGGGCGGCATCGCGCTGATCAACAGCATCGGCTTGCTGGGCGGCTTTCTCAGCCCGTCCATCATCGGCTGGGTCAAGGAATCCACCGGCAGCCTGGCTGGCGGCCTGTATGCGATCTCCGCCCTGCTGGTGGCCGGCGCCCTGCTGCTGCTGGTGAACCGTCCTCCCCAATCCGCGCCCGCGCGCGCCTGACGCTCAAAGGAATCGATCATGCACATTCTGGTGGCTGGCTTCCAGCACGAGACCAATACCTTCGCGCCGTCCAAGGCGGCCTATGAGAACTTCGTGCGCGGCGAGGGCTTTCCCGCCATGGTGCGCGGCGAGGACATGCTGGCGCTGCGCGAGGTCAACATCCCCGCCGGCGGCTTCATCAACGCCGCGCTGGCGCAGGGCCACACCGTGCGCACGGTGATCTGGGCCGGCGCCAGCCCGTCGGCCCACGTCACCCGCGATGCCTACGAACGCATCGCCGGCGAGATCGTCGACGCGGCGCGCGCCGGCGGCTTCGACGCCATCTACCTGGACCTGCACGGCGCCATGGTGGCCGAGCACCTGGACGACGGCGAAGGCGAACTGCTGGCGCGGGTGCGCGCGCTGGTCGGCCCCGGCGTGCCGGTGGTCGGCAGCCTGGACCTGCACGCCAACGTCACCGCGCGGATGCTGCGCGAGGCCGACGGCCTGGCCGCCTTCCGCACCTACCCGCACGTGGACATGGCGGTGACCGGCGAGCACGCCGCGCGCCTGCTGGCCGCGCGCGTCGCGGCCGGCGACAAGTGGGTGCGCGCCGAACGCCGGCTGCCCTTCCTGATCCCCATCAACGGCATGTGCACGATGCTGCAGCCGTCGCAGGGCGTGTATGAAGAACTCGAACGCCTGGAGCGGACGCCGGGCGTGGCCTCGATCTCGTTCGCGCCGGGCTTTCCGGCGGCCGACTTTCCCGAATGCGGCCCGGTGGTGTGGGCCTACGGCACCGACGCCGACGCGGTCGAACGCGTGACCGAGGCGCTGTACCAGCGCGTGCTGGAACTGGAACCGCAATGGTCGCCCGACTTCCTGGCGCCGGCCGACGCCGTCAAGCGGGCCCAGGCGCTGGCGGCGGGCGCATCGCGCCCCGTGGTCATCGCCGACACCCAGGACAATCCGGGCGCGGGCGGCGACGCCAACACCACCGGCATGCTGCGCGCGCTGGTCGAGGCCGACGCGCAGAACGCCGCGCTGGGCCTGTTCTACGATCCCGAGGCCGTGCGCCAGGCGACCGCCGCCGGCATCGGCAGCAAGGTGAAGCTGCGCCTGGGCGGCCAGTCCGGCGTGGCCGGCGACGCGCCGTTCGAAGGCGAATTCGTGGTCGAGACGCTGTCGCCGGGCAAGCTGCGCTTCGATGGCCCGATGATGAACGGCATGGACGTGGACCTGGAAGCCGTGGCAGGGCTGCGGCTGGGCGGCGTGCGCGTGGTGGTCAGCGCCACCAAGTCGCAGATGCTGGATCGCAACCTGTTCCGCGTCGGCGGCGTGCAGCCCGAGGAGATGGCGATCCTGGTGGTGAAAAGCTCGGTGCACTTCCGCGCCGACTTCCAGCCCATCGCGCATGAGGTGCTGGTGGCCAAGGCCCCGGGCCCGATGCAGGCCGATCCCGCCGACCTGCCCTGGACCCGGCTGCAACCGGGCATCCGCATCAAACCGCTGGGGCCGGCATTCGCGGCTTGAATTCGCGCCTTGAGTTTGCTCGTTGAGTTCGCGGCCTGACCTGGCGCCCTCATACAGACACGCCGGCCCCCGCGAACGCGGGCCGGCGCGCGGGAGCGGGTCTTGAACGGAACGCGGATGGAACGCGGACGGCCCCGTCCTACTTGAGCTTGCCCTGCGGGCTGACGAAATCTTCCAGCGTCAGCCCTTTTTCCTTGAGGATGGCTTCCAGCAGCGGCTGCAGCCTGCCCAGGCTTTCCTGGACGGTCTCGCGCACCGTGTCCACCACCACCTGGGTGCTGCGCTCGATCTCGATGTTGACGTGGTCGCCCACCTGCTTGTCCTCGAACACCGTCATGCGGCGGGTCTCGGGAATCAGCCAGACTTCGAACCAGCCCTCGGCGCGGTTCACCTCGGACACGGTCAGGCTGGCGCCGTTGATGGCGATGTAGCCCTTGGCGAACACGTACTTGCGGAAGGCCTCGGGGATGCTGAAGCGCATCAGGCGGTTGGTGTCGGACGACTTCACCATCACCACTTCCGAGGTGAAATCGACGTGACCGGAGAGCGGATGGCCGCCGATCTCGGCGCCGTCCCTGGCGGCGCGCTCGACGTTGGCGCGATCGCCTTCCTGGTAGCTGCCCAGCGTGGTGATGGCCAGGCTTTGCAGCATGACGTCGAAGGTGGCGTGGTTGGCGTCGAGGATTTCGGTGACCGTCAGGCAGACGCCATCGGTCGAGACGCTGGCGCCGATCGCCAGGTCCTGGCAGAAGCCCTCGGGAAACGCCAACGTGAACGTGCGCAGGCCTTCGCGGTCCGCGATTTTCGCGATCTTCGCGGTGCCTTGGACAATACCGGTGAACATGCTGATCCTGGATACGGGGCGTGGCGCCCCTGGCAAAACATCAAAGGTAACCGATATTTTGCCACCGGGCGCCCGCCCCTGTCGGGGC
>NZ_JCBANN010000112.1:0-5997 GCF_059761975.1 Achromobacter sp. 46006 | reverse complement strand
GCCATGTCGAGCGCCTGCTCGACATGGCGGCGGGTTTCTCCGCCGGCCAGGCGTCCGCCGCCGCCGACCTGCCGGTGTTCCTGGGCCTGCCCGCCGGCGACGCCGATTTGCGGCAGGGCTTCGAGGCCGCCGCCTCGCAACTGGGTCTGCGGCCCGTGGCGCTGGCGGATGGCACGGGCCAGGGTGCCGACGCCGGCGTGGATCGCGGCCACGGCGTTGGCGCCGGCGATCCGTTTGCTGCTGACAGCGCCGCGGCCTGGTCTCCCGCCGCCGTTGCCGCCGGCCTGCCCGCCGGCATCCTGGTGCTGCGGCATCCGGCCAGCGGCGCCGCCGTCTGTGCCGCCGGCGCCCGGGCGCCGGGCCTGCGCATCCTCAACGCCGGCGACGGCGCGCACGCCGATCCGCTGCCGGCGCTGGCCTGCGTGCAGGCGATGCGCCAGGCCGGACGCGACCTGACCAACCTGGCCGTGGCGCTGGTGGGCGACATCCGCCACAGTGCCGTGGCGCGCAGCCTGATTCACGTGATGACGACGCTGGGCGTGCCGGAAGTGCGCGCCGCCGCGCCGCGCACCCTGCGGCCCGATGGCTTGCCGCAACTGGGCGTGAGAGCCTGCGACACGCTGCATGAATGCCTGGCCGACGCCGATGTCGTCATCGTCCTGCCGTTGCGGGCGGAGCGCATGAGCGGCGCGCTGCTGCCGTCGGCCCGCGAGTACGCCGCCGGTTACGGCCTGACGCCCGCCCGCCTGGCCGTGGCCCGGCCCGATGCCCTGCTGCTGCCGGCCGCCGCGCTGACGCCGGGCATCGAGGTCGATGGCGACATCGCCGCCGGCCTGGTCGATGCCGAGGCGGGCCTGGCCCGCGCCGGACACGATTTACGCCTGGCTGCCCTGGGCGTGTTGGCGGGAGCCGTCGCATGAGGCTGCACATCGCCAATGGCCGCCTGATTGACCCGGCCCACGACCGCGACGGTGTCCAGGACCTTTTCATCGCCGACGGCCGCGTGGTGGCGGTCGGCCGGGCGCCCGACGGCTTCCAGGCCGACCGGCGCATCGATGCCACCGGCCTGGCGCTGCTGCCGGGCCTGGTGGACCTGTCGGCGCGCGTGCTGCGCCCGGACGCCGGCGCGCCGCACGACCCGCGCCTGTCTCCGGCCGAGCTGCGCGCGGCCCTGGCCGGCGGCGTGACCACGCTGGCCTTGCCGCCGGGCGCCGACATGCCGCTGGACGAACCGGCCAAAGTCGAGGCGCTGCTGCGCGAGGCGCCGCCCGGCCATGGCCGCGTGCTGCCGATCGGCGCCCTGAGCGTCGGCCTGCGCGGCGAGACCCTGGCCGAAATGAGCCTGCTGGCGCAGGCTGGCTGCGTGGCATTCTCGCAGGGAGAGTCCGGCATTGCCGACACCCGGGTGCTGTGGGGCGCCATGCGCTACGCCGCCGGGCAGGGCCTGGCGCTGTGGCTGCGGCCTCAGGATCCATGGCTGGGGCAGGGGGCGGTGGTTGCCGCCGGCGCCTACGCCGACCGCCTGGGCCTGGAGGGCCTGCCGCCGCAGGCCGAAGTGCTGGCCCTGCACACGATTTTCGAGCTGCAACGCGCCACCGGCGCGCGTGTGCACCTGTCGCGCCTGTCCAGCGCCGGCGGCCTGGAATTGCTGCGCGCCGCGCGCCGCGAAGGTCTGCCGGTCAGCGCCGACGTGTCGGCCAGCAGCCTGCACCTGACCGACGTGGATATCGGCTATTTCAATACCGATTTCCACCTGCGCCCGCCGCTGCGCGGCCAGCGCGACCGCGATGCGATCCAGGCGGCGCTGCGCGAGGGGCTGGTGGAGGCGCTGTGTTCGGATCACGCGTTGGTCGACGACGCGGGCAAGTCCGCCCCGTTCCCGTATTCGCAGCCCGGCGCCACGGGCCTGGAGTTGCTGCTGTCGCTGGCGCTGAAATGGGCCCGCGACAGCCGTGTGCCGCTGCCGCTGGCGCTGGCCCGGGTGACCTCGGGGCCGGCGGCGGTGCTGCGCAGCCTGCGCCCTACGCTGTCCGGGCTGGGCCAGTTGGGCGTGGGCGCGCCTGCCGATCTGTGCCTGGTGAACCTGGAGGACGAATGGTTGGTGGCGCCCGGCGCCTTGCAAAGCCACAGCCGTCATACGCCGTTCGCGGGTATGATGCTGCCCGGTCGAGTCCGCGTCACCCTGGTGGGTGGCCGCCCGGCCTGGGAGAGCCTTGTTTGAAGCTGCTGCGCTTTGTCCTTCGCCTCATGCTGGTGGTGCCGTTGATTCTCATCGGCCTGCTGTGCGTGGGTCTGGTGTATCCGCTGCTGCGCCCGAAGTCGCGGGCCTGGCTCAACCGTACCTGGTCGCGTTGCCTGATGGCGGCCTGCGGTCTGCGGGTCGTGTTCAAGGGCGAGCCGCGCATGACCGGGCCGGTGCTGCTGGTGGCGAACCACGTGTCCTGGATCGACATCTTCGTGCTGAATTCGGCGCGCGCGACGTCGTTCGTGGCCAAGAGCGAAATCCGCGCCTGGCCGGTGATCGGCTGGCTGGTGGCGGGCGCGGGCACGCTGTTCATCGAGCGTGGCCAGCGCCACGCGGTGCATGCGATGGGCGAGTCGATGCACGCGCGCTTCAAGCTCGGCGATGCGGTGGGCCTGTTCCCGGAAGGCACGACCAGCGAAGGGTTCGAGCTGCGCCCGTTCCACGCCAGCCTGTTCGAGCCGGCGCGCACGGCGGCAGTGGAAATCCAGCCGGTGGCATTGCGTTTCCTGCAGCACGGCAAACGCAGCGGTTTCGCGGCGTTCGTGGGCGAGGAGACGCTGGTGGCGAATCTCTGGCGCGTGATGGGAACGACGGGGCTGTCGGTGGAGGTGGTGTTCTTGCCGGTACTGGCGACCAAGCATGCCGACGGGACTTTGCCGACGCGGTTGGAACTGTCGCATCAGGCTCGGGATGCGATTCAGGCGGTGCTTTGAGGCGCTGCCGCTGACAGCTTGAGCGGTTGCTTCCAGCCCTCAAGAACCCCACCCCTCGCGCCTCTCTCTTCTCAATGGTTGGAAGAAAAGTCGCAACAGCTACGCGCCAACTCCGCCACGTTCTCGCAGAACGCATCATCGGCCCCGCGCCGGTACATGGCGCAATACACCGACTGGGGCGCCGCGGTGCTGGTCCGCGCAATCACGAGTTGCCTGGCGCTGACCATGTCGGCGAAATAGTCCCGCGGCAGGCAGCTCACCCCGAATCCCGCCGCGGTCAGCCCGGCCATGGCGATCAGGCTGTTGATGGTGAACATGTTGCTGGCCGGCGTGTGCGGCTTGAGCCAGCCGTCGTAGATCATGTTCAGCCCCGACTCGCGGCTCTGGCGTAGCAGCGGCAGCGCCGCGATATCGGCGGGCGTGTAGATGCGGCTCGGGTCGATCATGTCGGGGCTGCCCATCCAGGCGAATTCGAGGCGCTGCAGGGCCACCGCCTGCAGGCCGGATTCGGCGAACTCACCGTGCAGGAATGCCATGTCCAGTTGGCCCGCCTGCAGGCGTTTCTGCAAGTCCGCGCCCAGGTCGATATGGGGCTCCAGCGTGATGCGCGGATAGTGCGCGCGCAACAGCCGGATCAGGGCCGGCAGCCAGGTCATCGCGGTGATCTCGGTAATGCCGAAGCGGAATGTGCCGGTCAGCGTGTGCTGGCCCTTCAGCCGCACCAGCAGGCGGTCGCGATGGCCCAGCATTTCCTCGGCCAGAGCGTAGACCTCATGGCCGCGCGCGGTCAGTTCAGCGCGATGGCCGGAGCGATCGAACAGGGCCACGTCGAAATCCGCCTCCAGTTCCTGGATGCGCTTGGTGATGGCCGACTGGGTCGTGTGCAGCTTCTGCGCCGAAGCCGAGAAAGTGCCCAGGCGCACCGTCCAATAGAGTGCCTCGATCTGCTTGAAGGTCAGCATGCCGGGTTCCGCAACAGGGTCTTGTTCATTCCGAAATTTCCGATAAGGGCTAACCCTTATATTCCTTTAATGGATGAAGATCATGGAAATTTAATCCCTTTTTCGAAACGCCGAAAGCGCCGACCATTCGGTCTGACTCATTCGTTTCAGGACTACGCAGACCGCCATGGCCACCCTCCTCACCGGCACGCGCATATTGCCGGCCGCCCCCGTTGCCCCCGAATCCATCCTGCAGGCGCTGGCAGGCATCGTCACGCCGCATCTCAGCGACAACCTGGCGCGCCGTGAAGGCATTGCCGGACTGCACCGCTACAACCGCGCCGGCAAGCTGGTCGGCACCGCGCTCACCGTCAAGACCCGTCCCGGCGACAACCTGATGATCTACAAGGCCATGATGCAGGTGCAGCCGGGCCATGTGCTGGTGGTGGACGCCGGCGGCGATCTGTCCAACGCCGTGCTGGGCGAGATCATGAAGCGCTATCTGCAGGCGCATGGCTGTGCCGGCGTGGTGGTGGACGGCGCCATCCGCGATGTCGGCGCGTTCGAGGCCGATGCGTTTCCCTGCTACGCGCGCGGCCACATCCACCGCGGCCCCTACAAGGATGGTCCGGGCGAGGTCAACGTGCCGGTCTCCATCGGCGGGCAGGTGATCCACCCGGGCGACATCGTGGTGGGCGACGAGGATGGACTGGTGAGTTTCGCGGCCGACGAGGCGCCGGCGCTGATCGCGGCGGCGCGCGCGCATGCCGACAAGGAAGCGCGCATCATGGCCGAGATCGATGGCGGCGCCCGCACGCAAAGCTGGATGCAGGCGGCCTTCGCCGCCAAGGGGCTGGCATGAGCGGCGCCGCTGCGGAATTCCTGGCGGCCCGCGCGCGCGCCATCAAACCGTCGCCCAGCATGGCGGCCAAGACCCGGGTCGACCAGTTGCGCGCGCAAGGGCGCGACATCATCGACTTCACCGTCGGCGAGCCCGACCTGCCGACGCCGGCGCACATCGTGCAGGCCGGTATCGACGCGCTCAACAGCGGCGACATCCGCTATACCGCTTCGACCGGCGCGCGGCCGCTGCTGGAAGCGGCGCGCGCCAAGTTCCAGCGCGAAAACGGGCTCGATTATGCGCTCGACGAGCTGATCGTCGGCGTGGGCGCCAAGCAGCTCCTGTATACTGCGCTGGCCGCCACCGTGCAGGCTGGCGACGAGGTCATCATCCCGGCGCCCTATTGGGTGTCGTATCCCGACATGGTGCTGGTCAACGACGGCACGCCGGTGGTGCTGGCCTGCCCGGAGGCCGACGGCTTCAAGCTCACCCCCGACGCGTTGGAGCGGGCCATCACGCCGCGCACCAAATGGCTGCTGCTCAATACGCCGAGCAATCCGACCGGCGCCATGTACAGCGCGCAGGAGCTGCGCGACCTGGCCGCGGTGCTCCTGCGCCACCCCCAGGTCTGGCTGATGACCGACGAGATCTACGAGCACCTGGCCTATGGCGACCAGCGCCATGCCTCGCCGGCCGCGGTCGCGCCTGAATTGGCTGGCCGCACGCTCACCATCAACGGCGTTTCCAAGGCCTACGCCATGACCGGCTGGCGCCTGGGCTATGCCGGCGGCCCCAAGGCGCTGATCAAGGCCATGGCCACGCTGATCTCGCAAAGCACCAGTTGCGTCAGCGCCATCAGCCAGGCAGCCGCGCGCGTTGCCCTGAGCGCCGACCAGGCATGCGTCGGCGAGGCGGCGGCGGTGTTCCACGCCCGTCGCGACCGTATCGTGGCGCTGCTGGACGCCGTGCCCGGCATCCGCTGCCCGCGGCCGCAGGGCGCGTTCTACGTCTATCCCTGCGTCGAGGGCCTGCTCGGCAGGCGCACGCCGGGCGGGGCGACGCTGCGCACCGACCTGGACGTCGTCATGTTCCTGTTGGACGACGCGGGCGTCGCGGTGCTGGATGGCACGGCCTACGGCCTGTCGCCCTATCTGCGCCTGAGTTTCGCCACCTCGATGGAGAACATCGAGGAAGGATGCCGCCGCATCGCCGAGGCCTGCGGCCGGCTGGCTTGAATCCGGCGGCCCCGTGCCGGGG
>NZ_JCBANN010000111.1:0-6603 GCF_059761975.1 Achromobacter sp. 46006 | reverse complement strand
GGCGGCGACCGGCCCGCCTTTTTCTATTTGCACGCGCGCTTGTCGGCGTACCGGCCGGGGGCAGCAGGCGCCTACACAGCCAACAATTTTCGTATGCAATAAATGTTGCCAGTCCGGGATTTTGATAGACTGGCTACCCATACAGTCTTCCCGCCCCGCGCTCCATGACCCAGGAAGTTCCCGCCGACCCCAGCGCCGACGATATCGCCAAGGCCATTGCCGCCGCCATCGTGGCGCACCGGCTGCCGCCCGGCACCCGCCTGCGCGAGGAAGCCCTGGCGCGCGTCTACAAGGTCAGCCGCACCAAGATCCGCGCGGCCCTGCTGATGCTGTCCAAGGACAAGCTGATCAATATCGTGCCGGACAAGGGCGCCTTCGTCAGCAAACCCGACGCCAACGAGGCGCGCGAGGTATATGCGGTGCGCCGCATCCTCGAGGCCGCGCTGGCGCGCGAGTTCGTCACCCGCGCCACGGCGGCCGACTACCGCCGCATCGACGCGCACCTGGCCGAGGAACGCGCGGCGCTGGACAGCGGCGACGTGCAGGCCCGCAACCGCCTGCTGGGCGATTTCCACATCCTGCTGGCCGAGGCCGTCGGCAACTCGGTGCTGACCGGCATGCTGCGCGAGCTGTCGGCGCGCAGCGCCGTGATCACCGTGCTGTACCAAAGCTCGCACGACGCCAGTTGCTCGTCGCGCGAGCATCACGAGTTCATCGAGGCCGCCCGCTCCGGCGACGTCGAACGCGCCTGCGCGCTGATGGACGAACACCTGAAACACGTGCAGACCGCGCTCGATTTCAGCGAAGGCGACCGCGCCGGCGGCGACCTGGTCGCGGCGCTGTTGAGCTGACGCAGCACCGCGCGCAGCCGTTTGACCACGCGCAAGGTTTGATTCCGCGCAAGTCGCCCTGCTCTCCCGACCGATACAGTGTCACGTAACCGCCACAAGTCGTGGCGGCCGCCGCACAAACACGGGAGACACCATGTACAAGCACATTCTCATTCCCACGGACGGCTCGCGATTGTCCTCGGAAGCCCTGGTCGCGAGCCTCGACCTGGCCAAGTCGCTGGGCGCCAAGGCCACCATCCTGACGGTCGAGGAACCTTTCCACGTCTTCGCCATGGGCGCGGCGCAGGTGGCCCACAGCCTGAACGAGTACCAGGACCAGATCCGCGCCCAGGCCGAACAACTGCTCAGCGCCGCCGCCACCCAGGCGCGCGAGGCCGGCGTGCCCTGCGAAACGCTGCGCGCCACCCACGAAGACCCGTACCAGGCCATCATCGACACCGCCCGCGAGCGCCACTGCGACCTGATCGCCATGGCCTCGCACGGGCGCCGCGGCATGGCCGCCGTCGTGCTGGGCAGCCAGACGCAGAAGGTGCTGGCGCACTCGGCCACGCCGGTGCTCGTGTACCGCAGGAAAGCCTGACAGCGCCGGGCCGCCGCGCGCCAGCCGGATCGGCGCGCGGCCATGGCGCCGATCCTCAGGCGCCCGGGTGCAGCAGTTGCCCCATGCGATCCTGGATCCATCGCTCGGTGGCGTTCGGCGTGCGGCCTTGCAGCCATAGCGTGCGCACCGACAGCGGCGGCAGCGACAGGCCGACGCACGGCACGCTGGCCAGGTCCTGGCGGTAGCCCTCGTACTCGGCGATGTTCAGCGGCAGGATGGCCCAGCCCAGTCCGTCCACCGCCATGGCGGCGATACTGTAGAAGCTGTCCGAACGCCAGGCCGAGGGGCTCATCACCACATCCTCCACCCCTTCCATCTGCATCACCAACTGGCGATGGCGCGCCAGGTCATTGCGCGTGACCTCGGCCAGCGCGGCCAGGGGGTGGTCGCGCGCCACGAAGATGCCCTGGCCGACATCGCCCAGGTAGCGGTGGGCAAAGGCCGCGCCCGGGTCGCCGCGGTCGAAATGAAAGCCCACGCTGGCGCGCCCCTGCGCCACGTAATCCGCCACTTCCGTGGCCGTGCCATTCAACTGGCTCAGTTCCAGCGCCGGGAAGCGCGCCGATATCTCCCTGACCAGCACTCCGAGCACGCGGTCGGGCAAGGCCTCGTCCAGCGCCAGGCTCAGGCGCGCCTGCTGGCCGGCCGCGAACGACAGGGCGCGTTGTTCCAGCCCGGCCGCCTGGCGCAGCAGCTCGCGCGCTTCCCGCAGCAGCACCGAGCCGGCCGGCGTCAGCGTGGCATTGCGGCGCGAGCGGTCGAACAGCTCCAGGCCCAGGTCGGCTTCCAGCAGGCCCAGCGAGGTGCTGACGGCCGACTGCGCCCGGCCCACCTGGCGCGCCGCCGCCGAGAACGAGCCGGCGTCGGCCGCCGCCACGAAATGCCGCAGTTGTTCCAGGGTCCAGTGCATGGCTGCTCCCAAAGCGATCGCCCATCGCCCCCCGCCAGCCGGGAGGCGACCCATCAAATTATCTATTTTATAGATGGATATGAACTTTTTATTGGCGATATGTAGATTGAAAATGCCGGCTGCTACAGGAGTAAACCCATGACGCAGCGCAATCCTTGCCTCGCTGTCGCCGCGCCCGCCCCGGGCCGCTGGCTGGTGCTGGCCGTTGTCTCCAGCGCCCTATTGCTGATCGTGGTGGACATGACGGTGCTGTATACCGCCCTGCCCCGCCTCACCCATGAACTGGGCGTGACCGCCGCGTCCAAGCTCTGGATCGTCAACATCTACGCCCTGGTGGTGTCCGGCCTGCTGCCGGGCATGGGCACGCTGGGCGACCGGCTTGGCCACAAGCGCCTGTTCATGATGGGCCTGGCGGTGTTCGGCGCGGCCTCGCTGGCGGCAGCCTATTCGCCCAATCCGGCGGCCCTGATTGGCGCGCGCGCGGTGCTGGCCGTGGGCGCGGCCATGATGATGCCGGCGACGCTGTCGATCCTGCGCCTGACCTTCACCGACGAGCGCGAGCGCGCGGTGGCCATCGGCGTGTGGGCTTCGGTGGCCTCGGGCGGCGCCGCGCTCGGGCCGGTCATCGGCGGCCTGCTGCTCGAGCATTTCTGGTGGGGCTCGGTGTTCCTGATCAACCTGCCCATCGTGCTGCTGGCCCTGCCGCTGGCGCACCGCTGCATTCCCGCCGGCAAGCCGGATCGCCAGCGCCCCTGGGACCTGATCGGCTCGCTGCAGGTGATGATCGGCCTGATCCTGATCGCCTACGCGCTCAAGGAACCGGGCCGCGCCCAGCCATCCTGGCCCGACGCCGCGCTGGCCTGCGCCGGCGGCGCTGTCATGCTGTTGCTCTTCGCGCGGCGCCAGCGCGCGCGGCCCTATCCGCTGATCGACTTCGCCATTTTCCGCAACCGCAACTTCAGTTCGGCGGTGGCCTCGGCGCTGTTCGCGGCCGCTGCCCTGCTGGGCATGGAACTGGTCTTCAGCCAGCGCCTGCAACTGGTGCTGGAGATGTCGCCGCTCGAGGCCGCGCTCTTCATCCTGCCGCTGCCGCTGGCGGCGTTCATCGCCGGTCCGCTGGCCGGCTGGCTGCTGCCGAAGGTGGGCAGCACGCGCCTGCTGTTCGTCGCGCTGCTGGTGTCCGGCCTGGGCATGGGCGGCTACCTGTTCAGCTATGACGGCGCGCTGGCGACGCAGATGGCCAGCCTGTGCGTGCTGGGCGTGGGCATTGGCGCCACCATGACGGCCGCGTCCAGCACCATCATGCAAAGCGCCACCCCCGAACGCGCCGGCATGGCCGCGTCGATCGAGGAAGTGTCGTATGAACTGGGCGGCGCGCTGGGCGTGACGCTGATGGGGTCGATCCTGTCGGGCGTCTATGCGCATAGGCTGGACGTGCCGGCCGGCGTACCGGCGGCAGCGGCGCGCGACAGCCTGGACGAGGCGCTGGTGCTGGCCCAACGCCTGTCCGGCGAGCTGGGCGCGTCGCTGGCGCGCTTGGCGCGCGATGCCTTCGACGCGGGTTACGCCGTGGTCATCGCCACGGCGGCCCTCATGCTGCTGGGCACTGCCGCGCTGGTGCTGGTGAACCGCCTGCGCGGCCCGGCCCGCGCGGCCGCGGCGCGCTGACCCGACGGCGTCCCGGCCGGGACGCCGAAAACCCGGTTGCGCTCGGCACAAAGGCGGCAAGCCCCGTACACTTCCGGACATTCCCTTTGAGATAGATCATCATGCCCAGGGCACCGCTTCGGATAGGCTTATGCGAAATGTGAAAGACAAGTCCGCTCCCGACAAGGACAGCTATTTGTTCTCCGACCAGATCGGGCACCTGCTGCGGCGGGTGTACCAACGGCATACCGCCCTGTTCCAACAGTACATCCCCGATTCGCAACTGACCGCGGCGCAGTTCGTGGTGCTGTGCTCGGTGCGCGACAACCAGGGCAGTTCGCTGGCGGACATCGTCAAGGCCACCGTCATCGACCAGGCCACGGTGCGTGGCGTGGTCGACCGGCTCAAGCAGCGCGAGCTGGTGCGGGTCGACCACGACCCGCACGACCGCCGCAAGGTGGTGATCAACCTGACCCCGGTGGGCCAGGAACTGGTGCGCAAGATGGAGCCCTTCGCCCAGCAGATCACCGAAAGCACCTACGGCAGGCTCAACCCCGCCGAGCGCCTCGCGCTGGACTTCCTGCTGCGCAAGATGATCGAAGGCGACGGCGCCGAATGAAACGCAGCCGGGCGGCGCGCGGCCGCCCGGGTGGACGGATCAGTCCAGCGCGCGGTTGCGCGACTCGACATCGACCGCGCGGATGGCGAAGGCCGCCGCCACCAGCATGCTGGCCAGCACCGCCAGCGCCAGCGTGAAGTGGGTGGCCATGATGGGCGCGATGATGGCCGGCGCGAACAGGCCGCCGAATCGCGCCACGGCGCCGGCCAGGCCCATGCCGCTGGCGCGCAGGTCGGTCGGATAGACTTCGGGCGTGAAGGCGTACAGCGCGCCCCAGGTGCCCAGCAGCGCAAAGCTCATCAGCAGGGTCGAGCCCACCACCAGGAAGCTGGAGGTGCCGAAGCTGTATAGCATGCAACCCACCGCGCTCAAGATCAGGAACCCCATCAGCGTGGGCTTGCGGCCCCAGCGTTCCACGCCATAGGCCGACAGCGCGAAGCCCGGCAACTGCACCAGCGCCAGCAACACCAGGAATTCCTGCCCGCGCATGAAGGCAAAGCCCTGGCTGCTGAGCTTGATCGGCAGGTACACGAACACGCCGTAATAGGCGATGGAGATCAGCGCCCAGGCCAGGCACAGCGCGATGCTGCGGCGGCGCAGCACGTTCGAGAACAGCGCCGACAACGGCTTGCGTTCATGCAGTTCCGGCTTGAGCTCGGGGATGTCGGTCGGACGCCCGTTGACGCGGGCCACGCGTTCGAGCACCTTGCGCGCCTGTCCCGACTTGCCGTTGCGGTTCAGGTACATCGGCGACTCGGGGATGTAGAAGCGCAGCACCACGCCAATCAGCGCCGGCAGGCCGGTGACGAAGAAAATCACGCGCCAGGCATCGTCGCCCCACGACAGCGCCGCCAGCGCCAGCAATGCCAGGCAGATGGTGCCCAGGGCCCAGAACGATTCCAGCAGCACCAGCCAGCGGCCGCGGCGTTCGCTCGGCAGGAACTCGGCCATCATGGTGTAGTCCACCGGCAGCGTGCCGCCGACACCGATGCCGGTGACGAAGCGCAGCAGCAGCAACCAGGCGAATTCGGGCGCGAAGGCCGAGGCCACGCCGGCGCAGGCGTCGATCACCACCGCCATCATCAGCACCGGCCGGCGGCCGATACGGTCGGCCAGGCGGCCAAAGACGAAGGCGCCGATCAGCATGCCGACGAAGAACGCGGTGCCGGTCTGCAAGGCCTGCGGCACCGGGATGCCGAAAGTGCGGGCAATCGATGGCGCGCTGAAGCCGATCGACAGCACCTGCATCGCGTCGGCCAGCCAGACCAGCCCGAAGATCATGAACAGCCGGTACTGGAACTTGCCGACACCGGCGGTCTTGATGCCTTGTTCCACCGTAATGAATGAAGCTGACATATGCGTGATTCCCTTTGTGTGCCACGCGCGCGGCCCTTGCCCCGATAAGGCGCCTGCCACGGTTCGGATCGCGGCCGGACCACGCGTTTGCGCGGCCCGGCGACGCCCCTCGGCGCCCTGGAGCGGCCGATGCAAAACCGATGCGCGGGATGTTGTATTGCGAGGCACGGCCGGCCCGCCATGGACCGGTCCGCCACCCCGTTTTCCCCTTAGGGCAAAGGCCCTACTGCGGCTGCGCGTGCTGGCGCAGCCTGCCTATGGTCGTCGTATCAACTGGCCAAGCCTTTTCCTCCGGCGCGAACCGCGCGCGCAAATAGTCGATCAAATCGCCGATCTGCCTGTCATCCAGGCTGTTGCCGAAACCCGGCATGTACCCCAGGGCGTCATCGGCCGGAGCCTGGATGCCGTTGAGGATCACCTGGATCAGGTTGTCGGGCGATGCGGCATGCAGATTCGTGTTCTGGCCCAGCAAGGGCTTGGCGCCGAACAGGGTGGGACCGCTGCCGGCTTCATGGCAGACGGCACAAGCATTCTGGTAGATGCGCTCGCCGCTGGCGCGGCGCAGCGTGACGGCCTCGCCGGCGGCCGCGGCGCTGGCCGTGCCGGCCGGCGCGGGCAC
>NZ_JCBANN010000110.1:0-6848 GCF_059761975.1 Achromobacter sp. 46006 | reverse complement strand
GCGTGTAGATGCGCCCGGCGGAAACCGAAGGCAGCCGCCGCCAGGCGGCAACGAGGTTGAGCCCGGGGAAGTCCGGAGCGAACGCTCCGGACCGCAATCGTAGCCCCGCCATCCCCCACCGACCCCGACACGCGCGCCTCAAGAACCTACCCCAGTCGCGACCACCAACAACACCCTACAATCTCCGCCATGTCGACCCTCCGCCTCTTCTACGCCCTCTGGCCCGAGCCTGACCTGGCTGGCACGCTGTCCACCTGGGCCACCCAGGCCCAGCCGCACAGCCATGGCCGCGCCATGCGCACGGAAACCCTGCACATGACGCTGGCCTTCCTGGGTTCCGTGGAAAAGGAGATCGCCGACGAACTCATCGACGCCACCCCCTACCATCGCCTGCAGCCCGGCACCGTCACCCTGGACCGCTACGGCGTCTTCGCCCGCCCCCGCATCCTCTGGGCCGGCCCCGCCCAGACTCCGGATTCGCTGCAGGCCAGCCACGACGGCCTGTGGCTGTGGCTGTCGGCGTTCGGCTTCGCGCCGCCCCCCCAGCCGTTCCGCCCCCACGTCACGCTGCTGCGCAACATCGAGCGCAACGACCCGCCCGCCGACGCTCCGCCGCCCGTGACCTGGCACTACGACCGCATGGTGCTGGTGGCATCCGAATCCACCGAGGGGGGCAGCCGCTACCGCGTCGTCGCCCGCTCGAAACCGCAACCGGGCTGAGGCCCCGCCCCGGCGCTCTGGCACAATCGAGCGCGTCGCAACGACTTAGGATCTCCATGATCATCCTGCTCGACCAAGACGGCGTGCTGGCCGACTTCGAACACGCCTTCATCGATGCCTGGCGCGCGCGCCATCCCGGCATCGCGCCGGTGGCGTTCGAGGACCGCAAGTCCTTCTATATCCGCGAAGACTACGCGCCCGAACTGCGCGGCATGGCCGAGGCCATCTACACCGCGCCCGGCTTCATCCGCAACCTGCCGCCGGTGCCGGGGGCGCTGGAAGCCGTGAAGGAACTGCTGGCGCTGGGCATGGACGTGCGCATCTGCACCTCGCCGCTGTCGCAGTTCGAGAACTGCGTTGCCGAGAAATACCTGTGGGTCGAGAAACACCTGGGCCGCGAGGCCACCAGCCGGCTGATCCTGACCAAGGATAAGACCCTGGTACACGGCCACCTGCTGATCGACGACAAGCCCTTGATCCAGGGCGCGGTCAAGCCGCGCTGGAAACACATCGTGTTCGACGCGCCCTACAACCGCGGCGTCACCGACCGGCCCCGCATCACCTGGAGCAACTGGCGCAACGTGCTGGCGGGCGAGCTGTATACGGCCGACCAATGACCGCCGGATGACAGCCTGACCGCGGGCCTGGCCAGCCCTGTTCAGCGGCCGGGGTTGAGGCTATCCTGTGGTGCTGTATCCCCACATCCTGGAGGAGCCTGCACCATGAATCTGCACCGCCTGCTCAAGCAGCGAGAAGCCGACCAGAAGCCGCTGCGCGTAGCGCTGCTGGGCGCCGGAAAGTTCGGCGCGATGTTCATGAGCCAGGCCCCCCGCACGCCCGGCATGCGGCTGGTGGCGGTAGCCGACCTCACGCCCGATCGCGCCCGTGCCGCGCTCACCCGGGTCGGCTGGCCGGCCACGGCGCTCAATGCCGCCAGCACAGGCGACGCCCTCAGGCACGGCAAAGTCTATTTCACCGACGATCCCCACGCGGTCATCGCCAACCCGGACGTCGACATCGTCATCGACGCCACCGGCCAGGCGGCGGCCGGCATCGGCCACGTGCTGGCCTGCTGCGAGCACGGCAAGCACATCATCATGGTCAACGTCGAAGCCGACGCGCTCGCGGGCCCCTTGCTGGCACGGCGCGCGCGCGAAGCCGGCATCGTCTATTCGCTGGCCTACGGCGACCAGCCGGCGCTGATCTGCGAAATGGTGGACTGGGCGCGCGCGGCGGGCTTCGAAGTCATGGCGGCCGGCAAGGGCACCAAGTACTTGCCCGAGTTCCACACCTCCACGCCCGACACCGTCTGGCCGTACTACGGCTTCACCGCCGAGATGGTGGCGGCCGGCGATTTCAACGCACAGATGTTCAACAGTTTCCTGGACGGCACCAAGAGCGCCATCGAGATGGCCGCCGTCTCCAACGCCGCCGGCCTGCTGCCCTCGCCGTCCGGCCTGCACTTCCCGCCTTGCGGCGTGGACGACCTGGCGCGCGTGCTGCGGCCGCGCGAAGACGGCGGCATCCTGCACCACCGCGGCCAGGTGGAAGTGATTTCCTCGCTCGAACGCGACGGCCGGCCGGTGTTCCGCGACCTGCGCTGGGGCGTGTACGTGACGCTGGCGGCCGACAGCGACTACGTGCGCCGCTGCTTCAAGGAATATGGCCTGGTCACCGACCCCAGCGGCAACTACACCGCCATGTACAAGCCGTATCACCTGATCGGCCTGGAACTGGGCATCAGCGTGGCCAGCGTCGGCCTGCGGCGCGAGCCCACGGGGGCGCCGGCCGGCTGGCATGGCGACGTGGTGGCCACGGCCAAGCGCGACCTGCAGGCCGGGCAGTTGCTGGACGGCGAAGGCGGCTACACCGTGTATGGCCGGCTTATGCCGGCGCGCGACTCGGTCGACGAAGGCTACCTGCCGCTGGGCCTGTCGCACCAGGTCAAGCTCAAGCACGCGGTGCGGCAGTCGCAGGCGATCCGCTGGAGCGACGTGGAATACGACGATCGTTCGGCCGCGGTGCAGTTCCGTCGCGAGATGGAACAGACCTTCGCCTGAACGCGGGCGCACCGGGCCGGCGCCTGGGCGCAGGCTGCGTGATCCCGGGCCCGAGCCGCCTGGCTACCGTCAGACCGGCGGCGCGCGTTCCGCCTGGAACAGCCGCAGGCGGTCGGCGGCGTTGCGCAGGTGTTGCTCGGCCGCGCGGCCGGCGGCATCGGAATCGCCGCCCTCGATGGCGGCGAAGATCGCTTGGTGCTCGCTCTGCACCGCCGCCATGCGCTCGGCATACATGCGCGCCGTATTGTTGCGGGCGCTGCGGATGACGCGCCGCACATTCGCTTCCAGATAGTCGTTCAGCGCCACCAGGTGCGGGTTGTGCGTGGCCTGCACGATGGCCTGGTGGAACTGGTAGTCCTCTTCGTCGCCCAGCTTGTCGTTGATCAGCGCATATTCCATGCCCACCAGCGCCTGACGCATCTTCTTCAGGTCGGCTTCGGTGCGGCGCTGCGCCGCGTAGCGCGCGGCGGTGACTTCGATCGACAGCATCAGTTCCAGGATGTGTTCCAGGTCCTGGTTGTCGCCCGGCGTGGGCGCGGCAATGCGGAAGGCGTTGCGCTGGAAGTTCGGATCGACGAACACGCCACTGCCTTGCTGCGAGGTGATCAGGCCCTCGGATTTCAGGCGCGCCAGCGCCTCGCGCACCACGGCGCGGCTGACCGAATACAGCTCGGTCAGTTGCTTTTCGGTGGGCAGGCGGTCGCCGGGCGCCAGCGTGCCCTGGCGGATCTGTTCGGCCAGCGCGTCGGCCACGCCCGCCGAAAGCGAATGCCTGGGCGCGGCGCGCTGCGGGTCGGAGTCCTGTGCTTGAGTGGGCTGCATGGGGAATCGTTAAACGTGAAGGCGGCTCGCGGCGGGGAAACCCCTGGGGCGCGCCGGCCTGTGGTTATAGGAATTTTCGACGTTTCACTGCGGCGGCGCCCTTGAAAATTATAGGATTCTGCCGGATACGAGGGCGCGGCCGTCTCAGACTTTACGCGATATAGATGCCGCCGTTCACCTGCATCACCTCGCCCGTCACGAAACTGGCCAGCGGCGAGCACAGGAAGGCGATCGCGCCGGCGATTTCCTCGGCCGTGCCGAAGCGCCGCAACGGCGTGCTTTCCAGCAACTGCGCGCCCTTCTGGCCGATCAGGTCGTGCGTCATGGAGGTGGCGATGATGCCGGGCGCCACCGCGTTCACGCGGATCTGCGGCGCCAGTTCCAGTGCCAGGCTGCGGGTGAAGCTCTGTACCGCGCCCTTGGAGGCCGAATAGGCCGCGTGCGCGTAGCTGCCGCGCTGGGCCGCCAGCGAGGTCAGCAGCACGATCGAGCCGTTCTGGCGCAGGTGGCGCTGGGCCGCGCGGCAGACGTAGAAGGTGCCGTCCAGGTTCACGCCCATCAGCTTCTTCCAGGCCTCGTCGCTGGTGTCCTTGACCAGTTGCTCGGGGTAAATGCCAGCGCAGTGCACCAGGTGATCGATGCCGCCGAAATGCTGCGCGGCGCGGTCCAGCGCCCGGTCGCAATCGTGCGAGGCGGCCACGTCCAGCGCCTGCACGAACACCCGCTGGCCGCTGGCGTCCAGTTCGGCGGCCACCTCGTCCAGGCGCGCCTTGTCGATGTCGGTCAACACCAGCCGGGCGCCATGGGCCGCCATCAGCCGCGCGGTCGCCAGACCGATGCCATTGCCCGCGCCGGTGATGGCCACTACCTGTCCTTCGAACGAAATCATGCTGTCTCCAAAGCGCTTTTTCGACGGCCCGCGCCCGTTCCCCGGGCGCCGCCAGCGATCCCATTGAACCGCCAAATGCATCGCTTGACACGGGAAAAACGCTTGCCCTATGATTTATCGGACAACTTAATAAAGTTGCCTGACAACTTGTACTGAAAGCGTAAAGCAACTGGCGATTTCAGGCAAGGGCGTCAAGAAAACACGGCCAACGGCCGCATGACAGGCAGGGGACAACCAGGTGGACATCACCGGCAACACAACCGTATTCGCGATCGCGGCCGACCCGATCGCGCACGTCAAGACGCCCCAGCGGCTCAACGCCCTGCTGCGCGAACGCGGCATCGACGCCGTCATGGTGCCGTTCCACGTGGCGGCCGCCGGCCTGCCCGGCCTGTTCGCGGGCCTGCGCGGTCTGGCCAACCTGGGCGGCCTGGTGGTCACCGTGCCCCACAAGGAAAGCGCGGCCGCGCTGTGCGATGCCCTCACCCCCGCCGCCGAACTGATCGGCGCCGTCAATGCCGTGCGCGTGCGCGACGGCCATCTCACCGGCGGCAACTTCGACGGCCTGGGCTTCGTCGCCGGCCTGCGCAGCCAGGGGCACGACCCCACCGGCCGCCACGTCTACCTGGCGGGCCTGGGCGGCGCCGGCAAGGCCATCGCCTGCGCCATCGCCGAGGCCGGCCCGGCCAGCCTGCGCCTGTACAACCGTTCGCCCGGCAAGGCCGAAGCCTTCGCCGAGCGGCTGGCGAGCCACTACCCGGGCCTGGCCATCGAACTGGCCGGCCCCTGTCCCGAGCCCTGTGACATCGCCATCAATGCGACCACCCTGGGCCTGGACGACAACGATCCCCTGCCCTTCCAACTGGACGCCCTGGCGCCCGGCGCCGTGGTGGCCGACGCCGTCATGAGCCGCGTCGCCACGCCGCTGCTGCGCGCCGCAGCCGCGCGCGGCTGCCGTACCCATCCCGGCCTGTACATGCTGGAAGGACAACTCACCGAAATTGCCCGCTTCCTGGGCATAGAAGAGCCGCATTCCTGAGCGCGCTTGCTTGATTCACGGACCAACCACTCCCGTTCCCACGGAGGAGACACGCATGAAATTGGCTTTCACTACCGGCCTGCTGTGCCTGGCCGGCATTGCCGCATCGGCCCAGGCCGCGCCCGTCAAGATCGGCCTGATCGAGACACTGTCCGGGCCGCAGGCTTCGACCGGCCTGATTTTCCGCGCCGCGGTGAAATATGAACTGGATCGCATCAACGCCGCCGGCGGCTGGAATGGCCAGCCGCTGGAGCTGGTCGAGTTCGACAACCAGGGCGGCCCGGTGGGCGCCTCCGACCGCTTCCGCGCCGCGGCCGCCGAAGGTGTGCAGATCCTGGTGCAAGGCTCGTCGTCGGCCATCTCCGGCCAGCTCACCGAGGACGTGCGCAAACACAACCTGCGCAACCCAGGCAAGGAAGTCGTGTTCCTCAACGTGGGCGGCGAAGCCCTGGAACTGACCGGCCAGAAGTGCCACTTCTATCATTTCCGCTTCGCCACCAACGCCGACCTGCGCGTCAAGGCGCTGACTTCGGTCATGTCGGCCGACGGCACGCTGGGCAAGCGCGTCTACGCCATCAACCAGAACTACTCCTGGGGCCAGGACATGGAAGGCGCCACCGAGCGCTTCGCCAAGCAGTACGGCTATGAGGTGGTCGGCAAGACGCTGCACGAAGTCAACAAGATCCAGGACTTCGCGCCCTATGTGGCCCGCATCCGCTCGGCCAATCCCGACACCGTTATCACCGGCAACTGGTCCAACGACCTGCTGCTGCTGATGAAGGCGACGCAGTCGGCCGGGCTGAAGGTGCGCTTTGCCACCGTGTTCCTGGACCAGGTCGGCAACCTCGCCAACGCCGGCGACGTGGCGCTGGGCCATTACATCGCCCACCCCTACAACATCGAGGCCGCGGGCGAAGAAGGCGCCAAGTTCGCCGAGGACTACAAGGCCAAGACCGGCCACTACCCCAGCTACACCGAGCCGCAGACCGTAATCGGCATCACCTTCCTGGGCGAGGCGCTCAAGCAGGTCAAGCCCAAGGACGGCAAGCTATCCGTGCCGGACCTGGCGCGCGCGCTGGAGAAAGTGACCTACACCTCGCCGCTGGGCACTTACACCATGCGCGCGGCGGACCACCAGGTGCAATTGCCGATGGTGGTTTCCAAGGTCAGCAAGAACGCCAAATACAAGGCCGATGGCACCGACATGGGCTTCGAGCCGGTCAAGGTGCTGTCCGCCGCAGACGTGTCCGCGCCGCCCCAGGCCACTTGCAAGATGGTTCGCCCGGACTGACGAGGCGATTGGCCGCGGGCGGCATGC
>NZ_JCBANN010000109.1:0-7023 GCF_059761975.1 Achromobacter sp. 46006 | reverse complement strand
CGTCCATCTGGGCGGCGCCCGTGATCATGTTCTTGACGTAGTCAGCGTGGCCCGGGCAGTCAACGTGCGCGTAGTGGCGCGTTTCCGTTTCGTATTCCACGTGAGCCGTGTTGATCGTGATGCCGCGAGCCTTTTCTTCGGGTGCCGCGTCGATCTGGTCGTAGCCCTTGGCTTCGCCACCGAACTTGGTCGACAGAACGGTCGTGATCGCCGCCGTCAACGTCGTTTTGCCGTGGTCAACGTGACCAATCGTACCCACGTTCACGTGCGGCTTGGTACGTTCAAACTTGCCTTTTGCCATGGCTGACTCCTGACCTGGATTGCGCTTTTGACTGAAGCTGCTGACTGAAGAAAAGACTTTGGAATTTGTGGTGCCCATGGCGCGGATCGAACGCGCGACCTCTCCCTTACCAAGGGAGTGCTCTACCACTGAGCCACATGGGCATGTGTACTGCTTGGAGCGGGTGAAGGGAATCGAACCCTCGTCGTAAGCTTGGAAGGCTTCTGCTCTACCATTGAGCTACACCCGCGGCTGTCCTTTCACCACCTCACTATCTATCCCAGACTTTCAAAACTAAGGCCTTGGAGAACCAGCCACCTTCGTTGCGAAGGCCGCCCAGTTCCCTAGGCCTACATTTTAAAATCCAGGCAAACATCGCCTGGATTCAGGTTTGGGTCTCTGGTGGAGGAGGTTGGATTCGAACCAACGTAGGCGCAAGGCCAACAGATTTACAGTCTGCCCCCTTTAACCACTCGGGCACCCCTCCAGCGGAGAACTTGAGATTATGAACACTTTCAAATCCGCTGTCAAACGCCTGGGACGAAAAATATTCAAAACTTTCGTTCTGCCTGCCGCGTTTCCGCGCAGAGGGGGCGAAGCTTACAAGATTCCGCGAACGGCTGCACGAAAAAGTTCGGCGTACTGGTCCGGGGTGTAGGTGACCGGGTTGGTACCGCCGGACGGATCCTCGCTGGCCATGCGCCCTACCCGCTCGGCTTGTGCGTCGTCGATGCCGATGTCGGCCAGGGCGTGCGGGATGCCCACGGTCTCGCGCAACGCCAGCACCCAGTCGAGCACGGCGCCCGGGCTGTCGCCCGGCAATGCCAGGTAGCGCGCCAACGCCTGCAGCCGCGGCGCAACGGCATGCAGGTTGGCCTTGAGCACGTAGGGCATGAGGATGGCGTTGAGCATGCCGTGGTGCGCGTCGTACAGCGCCCCCAGCGGATGCGCCAGCGCGTGCATGGCCCCGAGCCCGCGCTGGAATGCGGTGGCGCCCATGCTGGAGGCCACCAGCATCTGCTGGCGCGCCTGCAGGTCGGCGCCGTCCGCCACCGCTTGCGGCAAGTACTCCTTGATCATGCGCATGCCTTCGAGCGCGATGCCTGCGGCCATCGGATGGAAGAACGGCGAACAGTAGGCTTCGAGGTTGTGCGACAGCGCATCCATGCCCGTGGCCGCGGTGATGCGCGGCGGCAGGCCGACGGTGAGCTCCGGGTCGAGAATCACGATGGCTGGCAGCATGCGCGCGTGGAAGATGATGCGCTTGACCTGCGCCGCCTCGTCGGTGATAACGGAGGCGCGCCCCACTTCCGAGCCCGTGCCCGCGGTGGTCGGCACCGCGACGACTGGCGCCATGCCGGCCACGTTCACGCGCAGGTAGTTGTCGCCCACGTCTTCGAAGTCCCACAGCGGACGTTTCTGTCCGGCCATCAGCGCGATGGCCTTGGCCGCGTCCAGCGCCGAGCCGCCGCCGAACGCGATGACGCCGTCGTGGCGGCCTTCGCGATAGCGCGCCACGCCATCGTCCACGTTCTTGCCGGTGGGGTTGCCCTTCACTTCGTGGAACAGGCCGCATTCGAGTCCGGCCTGGCGGCAGCCGCGCACCGCGTCGGCGATCATGGGCAGCGCGGCCAGGCCGGGATCGGTGACCAGCAGCGGCCGCGCCATGCCGAGTTCGCGGCACCAGTCGGGCAGTTCCTTGATACGGCCGGGGCCCGCCTTGATGGCGGTGGGATAGTTCCAGTTGACGCTGGGGACGGTCATGTCGGCTCCTGGTCGCGCGCTCAGGCGTTGCGGCGCAGATGGAAGGATTTGGCTTGGGTGAGCTGTTCGTAGCCGACGCGCGACAGCGAGACACCGCGGCCGGTTTGCTTGACGCCGGTCCACGCCAGCGCGGGGTCGAGGTAGTCGCAGCGGTTCATGAAGACGGTGCCCGTGCGCAACTGGCGGCCGAGGTGCAATGCGGCCTCTTCGTCCTGCGTGAAGACGGCGGCGGTCAGACCATAGGGGCTGTCGTTCATCAGGGCCACGGCCTCTTCGTCGCTGTCGACCGGCATCACGCCGACCACGGGGCCGAAGCATTCATCGTTCATCACGCGCATGCGGTGATCCACCTGCGTCAGCAGCGTCGGCGCCACATAAGGCGTGCCGGCGCGCGCGGCGTCGAAACGCGTGGCATCGACCAGATTGCAGGCGCCGCGCGCTTCGGCTTCGGCGATCACCTCGCGCACCTCGTCGGCGGCGCGCGTGCGCACCACCGGACCGAGCGTGGTGTCCGGCTGCAAGGGATCGCCCAGCACGTACTCCTGGGTCAGCGCCGCGGCGCGATCGATGAAATCCTGGTAGCGGTCGCGCGCCACGTAGATGCGCTGGATGCCGCAGCACGATTGGCCGGAATTGAAGAAGGCGCCGTCGACCAACGTCTCGACCGCGTGCGCCAGGTTGGCGTCGGCGCGCACATACGCGGGGTCGTTGCCGCCCAGCTCCAGGCCCACGCCGATGAAGCGGCCGGCGGCGGCCTGCTCCACGCTCTGGCCGCCGCGCACCGAGCCGGTGAAGGACACGTAGCCGATCTCGGGCGCGCGGATCAGGCGTTGCGCGATGTCGTGGTTCGCGTGCAGGTACTGGAACACGCCATGCGGCACGCCCGCTTCGCTGAAGGCGCGGCCGATGAGTTCGGCGCACAGCGGAGTCTGGTCGGAGTGCTTCAGGATGACGGTGTTGCCGGCCATCAGCGCCGGCACGATGCTGTTCACGGCCGTCAGCAGCGGATAGTTCCATGGCGCGATCGTCAACGCCACGCCGATCGGCTCGCGGCTGATGAAGCGCGTGAAGCCCGCGATCTCGGGCACCTGGATCGGCGCCAGCGCTTCGGCGGCGATGCCGATCATGTGGCGCGCGCGCGCCTCGAAGCCATCGACCTCACCCGGCGTGTAGCGCAGCGGACGGCCCATCTGGATCGTGATGGCCCGCGCGATCTCGGCCTTGCCGGCGACGAAGCGCGTCACGGCCTCGGACAGGATGCGGCCGCGCTGCTCGATGCCGAGCGCGTGCCAGGCACCCTGCGCGGCCTGCGCGTCGGCCAGCGCCTGCGCGACCTGCGCCTCGCTGGCGTAGGGACGGCGCACGACTTCGCGGCCGTCGATGGGACTGATGGTGATGAGTTCCTGCGTCATGGCGACCCTGTGCATGCGTGGAGAAAAGATGAAGCGGCGGCGTTCAGATGATCTCGAAATAGCGAGCCAGTTCCCAGTCCGTGACGTGACGGCGGAACTGGCGTTCTTCCCATTCGCGCGTGGCGGCGTAATGCTCGACGAAGGCATTGCCGAACAGCTCGCGCGCGGCTTCGGATTGGCGCAGACGCTGCGCCGCTTCCCACAACGTCGTGGGCAGGCGCAGGTGCTCGGGAAACTGCTGCGTGTAGGCGTTGCCCTGCACCATCGGTTCGGGTCGCAGGCCCAGTTCGATGCCGCGCAGGCCCGACGCCAGCGCGGCCGACAGCGCCAGGTACGGATTGGCGTCCGCCGAGCCGATACGCACTTCGACACGCTGCGACTTGTCGCTGCCCGGGATGAGGCGCAGCGCGGTGGTGCGGTTCTCCATGCCCCAGGTCGCGTCCAGCGGGGCCCAGTAGCCCGGCACCAGGCGCGAATAACTGTTGATGGTCTGCGCGTATAGCGCCATGAATTCAGGCAGGTAGCGCTGCACGCCGGCCATGAAGGCTTCCTGTGTCGCGCTCATGCCGTGCGGGCGCGACTCGTCGTGGAACGCCGAGCGGCCGCTGGTGCGGTCGCGCAGCGACAGATGGATGTGACCGCTCTGGCCGGGATGATCGTGCGACCACTTCGCCATGAAGGTGGCCATCAGGCCGTTCTGCTGCGCCAGCGCCTTGGTGAAGGTCTTGAAGAGGAAGGCCTTGTCGCCGGCGGCGGCGGCCTGATCGACCGCGATGGCCGCCTCCAGCACGCCGGGGCCGGTCTCGGTATGCAGGCCCTCGATCGGCATGTCCATGCGCTCGCACATGTCGAGCAGCTTGCGGTAGAAATCGCCCTGCACCGTGCTGCGCAGCACCGAATAGCCGAAGTTGCCGGGGGTCCAGTTCTCCATGTCGCGGTAGTGCTTGGCACGCACCGAGTGCGGCGTTTCGCGGAACATGAAGAACTCGTATTCGAGCGCGGCGTAGACCTCGAAGCCCATGTCGCTGGCGCGGTCCAGCGTGCGGAGCAGCAGGCGGCGCGGGCAGATGTCGGCGGCGGGGCCTTCGAACTCGGCCAGGAACAGCAACATGTCCTCGCCCCCGGGCCCCTGCTCCAGCGGCAGCCGGCGGCAGGTGCTGGGCACGATGCGCAGCTTGGCATCGGGATAGGCCGTGTGCCAGCCGGTGTACTTGGTGTTGTCGTAGAGCTGGTCGTCCAGGTCCCAGCCGAACACCACGTCGCAGAACGCCAGCCCGCCGCGCAGCGCGGCCAGGAATTTGTCGCGCCTGACGTACTTGCCCAGCATGACGCCATCGACGTCGGACAGGCCGATCTTGATATGCGAGAGCGTGCTGGCCTGGACCAGCCGCTCCGCGTCTTCCACCGTTGCTACCCCTAGTGCATGCATGGCTCGTTCACCTTGTCGTGGCTGAAGCGTTGCGTTGACGTGCGGGGTCGCGGGACGCGGTGTTTCAGGTCACGGCCGCCCCCAGCATCCGCATCGCCTCGCGATGCAGCTGCGGCGTGGCGGCCGCGATCACGCGGCCCTGCGACGCGAGGCCTAACGGCTGCCCCGACCAATCGGTAATGACGCCGCCCGCGCCTTCGATCACGGGCATCAGCGCCAGATAGTCATACGGCTGCAGGCCGGCCTCGACCACCAGGTCGACATGGCCGCTGGCCAGCAGGCCATAGCTGTAGCAATCGCCGCCATAGCGGCGCATGCGCACCGAGCGCGCCAGCGCCTCGAACGCGTCCAGGTCGGCGCCTTCGAAGATGTCGGGCGAGGTGGCGTAGAGAATCGCCTGGCCCAGTTCGGTGCAGGGGCGCGCGCGGCAGGGTTCGCCGTTCAGGCGCGCGGGCGAACCGGCAACGCCCAGCCAGCGTTCGGCCATCATGGGAATGTCGATCAGGCCCAGCACCGGGCGGCCGCGGTGCAGCAGGCCCAGCAGCGTGCCCCACAGGGGATTGCCGGAGATGAAGGCGCGGGTGCCGTCGATGGGATCGAGCGACCACACCCACTCGGCCTCCGCATGGCTGGCGCCGTATTCCTCGCCGAAGATGCCGTGATCCGGATACTGGCGGGCGATGGCTTCGCGCAGCGCTTGCTCGACCTCGCGGTCCGCGCGGGTGACGGGACTTTCATCCGCTTTGGTTTCCACCATAAGGGGGTGGCGGAACCACTTGCGCGACAAAGGCCGGACCTGGTCCGCCAGCGTCTGGGCGAACGAGGAAAACGCGGCCAATTGCTGCACGGAAGGCGGCGGCGAAGTTTGCATGACGAGCTCCGAGGCGTGACGCGGCGCGGAAAGACCCATGCGATTCGGGTTTTTCCAGTCTAGACACGTTGCCACAAATTTGCAAATATACCTAAAAACACAACCCGGGAAACGCAACGTTTCCTCGCGCAAGCCCACCGCTCCGCCCCGCAGGTCGCCGTCCGCAGAAAAGCAGCTCATCGCCGTTGCCGTGTATTCCTTTCCGGAGTCCCATCATGCAATGTAAGAAGAAGCTTGGTCTCGTGGTTGCAGTAATTTCCCTAGGTTTCGCACAGGCCGCCCATGCCGGCGCCATCACCGTGTACACGGCGCTGGAAGAAGACGAGATCGCCGCCTACCTGAAAGCCGCCAACACCGCCATGCCGGATGTAAAGGTGAACGTGCTGCGGTTGTCCACCGGGGACCTGGGCGCGCGCCTGATCGCCGAGGCCGGCAATCCGCAGCAGGACGTGATCTGGGGCTTCGCCGTCAGCAACATGCTGGACCCGCGCCTGCAGAAGCTGCTGGAGCCCTATGCGGCCAAGGGCATCGACGCCCTGCCCGCGCAATACAAGGCCGCCGACAACAAATGGTTTGCCGCCACCGGCTATGTAGCGGCGTTCTGTGTGAACACAGACCGGCTCAAGTCCAGGAACCTGCCGATGCCGACCTCGTGGGAAGACCTGACCAAGCCGGTCTACAAGGGCGAGATCGTCATCCCCAGTCCGGCGGCATCCGGCACCGGTTATCTGCAGATCGTCGCGCTGCTGCAGGGCCTGGGCGCCGAGAAGGGTTGGGCGCTGCTCAAGGAGCTGGACAAGAACGTGGCGCAGTACACGCCGTCGGGCTCTCGCCCGTGCAAGATGGCGCGCGCCGGCGAATACGCGATCGGCGTGTCGTTCGCTTTCCCGGCGATGCAGTCGATCGAGGAAGGCTTCCCAGTGAAGATGGTGATCCCGTCGAAATGGGTCGGCTATGAACTGGAGGCCTCTGGGTTGATGAAGACCGCCAAGAATCCCACGGACGCCAAGCGCTTCCTCGACTGGACGCTGTCGGCGCAGGCCGGCGGGCTGTACAGCAAGTACAAGGAACTGGTGACGATTCCGGGCGCCGCCCCCAACAAGGCGGCCGAGGCCGCGGGCCTGCCCAAGGACCTGACCGCCGTGCTGTACCCGGTGGACTTTCAGAAGTCGGCGGCGGAACGCGACGCCACCATCAAGACCTGGCAGGACACCATCAAACGCTGATGACGCGTGCGGCTGGCGCCGCCAGCCGCACGCGCCACCGC
>NZ_JCBANN010000108.1:0-8937 GCF_059761975.1 Achromobacter sp. 46006 | reverse complement strand
CCTTTGCCCTGGTTCCCGGCATGGCCGGGTCGTTGGCCATGCCGATGCAAGTTCCATGCCAGCGGCCGCCCAAGGGACGGCGCGCCGCAGGCGGCGCGCCGTATGCGCGCGGTGGTGCGTGGCGGCACCGCGATGGTGCGCGCCGGAACCGTTTGGGTGCGCGCGGAACGCGCCTGGTCGCCTGCCCCACGGGCGGGACGACGGATGGCACGCTTATTGCTTTGACTCCCATACCGGGCCCGTGTCCGGCCAGACAACGCAAGCATTGCAGGCAACGGCGCCCGGACCCACCAGTCCCGGGCGCCGTTTGTCTTTTGGAAACCGAACGGCCCAGCCTGGATAGCCCCATGAGCACAGCGACTTCCATTCCCACGCAGACCCTGATCGTCATTGGCAACGGCATGGTCGGCCACCATTGCGTCGAGCAACTGATCGAGCGGGGCGCGCTGGCGCGCTACCGCATCCTGGTGTTCGGCGAAGAGACCCGGCGCGCCTATGATCGCGTGCACCTGTCCGAATACATCGGCGGGCGCGGCGCCGAATCGATGGCCATGAGCGAGGCCGCGTTCTACGAACGGCCGGGCCTGTCGCTGCGGCTGGGCACGCCGGTGCTGCGCATCGACCGCCAGGCGCGGCAGGTGGTGACGGCCGACGGCAGCCATGGCTACGACAAACTGGTGCTGGCCACCGGCTCCTATCCCTTCGTGCCGCCGATCGCCGGCGCCGAAGGGGCCTCGCGCCTGGTCTACCGCACACTCGATGACCTGGACCAGATCCGCGCGGCGGCCGATGGCGCCCGGCGCGGCGTGGTGGTGGGCGGCGGCCTGCTGGGCCTGGAGGCCGCCAACGCGCTCAAGTCGCTCGGGCTGGAGGCGCATGTGGTCGAGTTCGCACCGCGCCTGATGCCGGTGCAACTGGACGAGGCCGGCGGCGCCGCGCTCAAGGCGCGCATCGAGGCGCTGGGCGTGGGCGTGCACCTGTCGCGCGCCACGCAGGAGATAAAGGCCGGCACGCAGTACCGCTACCGCATGCGTTTCGCCGAAGGCGCGCCGCTGGAAACCGACCTGATCGTGTTCTCGGCCGGCATCCGCCCGCGCGACGGCCTGGCGCGCCAGGCGGGACTGGCGGTGGCCGAGCGCGGCGGCGTTGCCATCGACGGCCATTGCCGCAGCAGCGATGCGTCGATCTACGCCATCGGCGAATGCGCCGCGTTCGACGGCGCCATCTTCGGCCTGGTGGCGCCCGGCTACCAGATGGCGCGCGTGGCCGCCGCCGACCTCTGCGGCGACGACGGCGCGCCGTTCGCCGGCGCCGACATGTCGACCAAGCTCAAGCTGCTGGGCGTGGACGTCGGCTCGATCGGCGATGCCCACGGCGCCACGCCGGGCGCGCGCAGCTATCGCTACATCGACGAGGCGGGCGCCTCATACCGCCGCCTGGTGGTGTCGGCCGACGGCAAGCGCGTATTGGGCGCCGTGCTGGTGGGCGACAACAGCTACTACGACACGCTGCTGCAATACGCGCAGAACGGCATCGCGCCGCCGGCCGACCCGGCCAGCCTGATCCTGCCCGCCGGCCAGGCCGCGCCCGCGCTGGGCGCCGGCGCGCTGCCGGCCACCGCCACCATCTGTTCGTGCCACAACGTCAGCAAGGCCGCCATCTGTGACGCGCTGGACGGCGGCTGCATCGACGTAGGCGGCGTCAAGGCCTGCACCAAGGCCGCCACCGGCTGCGGCGGCTGCGCGGCCTTGCTCAAGCAAGTGGTGGAACACGAACTGGCGAGCCGTGGCGTCGCGGTGGACAAGAGCCTGTGCGAGCATTTCGCGTACACCCGCCAGGAACTCTACGGCATCGTGCGAGTGCACGGTATCGAGTCGTTCGAGGAACTGCTGGCGCGCCACGGCCGCGGCCACGTCGGCTGCGACCTGTGCAAGCCCACCGTGGCGTCGATCCTGGCCTCGTGCTGGAACCGCCCGATCCAGGACCCGCACCTGGTGCCGCTGCAGGACACCAACGACACCTTCATGGCCAACATGCAGAAGAACGGCACCTATTCGGTGGTGCCGCGCATTCCGGGCGGCGAGGTCACGCCCGACGGGCTGATCGCGATCGGCGCGGTCGCCAGGAAATACAAGCTCTACACCAAGATCACCGGCGGCCAGCGCATCGATTTGTTCGGCGCCCAACTGCACGAGCTGCCCGACATCTGGGCCGAACTGATCGCCGCCGGCTTCGAGACCGGCCACGCCTACGGCAAGTCCACCCGCACCGTGAAGTCCTGCGTCGGTAGCACCTGGTGCCGCTACGGCGTGCAGGACAGCGTCGCCATGGCGCTGCGCATCGAAGACCGCTACAAAGGCCTGCGCGCGCCGCACAAACTCAAGTTC
The DNA here is from genome assembly GCF_059761975.1 of Achromobacter sp. 46006. Classification (NCBI taxonomy): domain Bacteria; kingdom Pseudomonadati; phylum Pseudomonadota; class Betaproteobacteria; order Burkholderiales; family Alcaligenaceae; genus Achromobacter; species Achromobacter sp. 46006. The sequence continues at coordinate 6,550 of NZ_JCBANN010000108.1, read as the reverse complement.
GCGGTCTCGGGCTGCACCCGCGAATGCGCCGAGGCGCAAAGCAAGGACATCGGCGTCATCGCCACCGAGAACGGCTGGAACCTGTACGTGTGCGGCAACGGCGGCATGCGGCCGCGCCACGCCGAACTGTTCGCGCAGGATCTGGACGATGCCACGCTGATCCGCTACATCGACCGCCTGCTGATGTTCTACATCCGCACCGCCGACAAGCTGCAGCGCACCTCGGTCTGGCGCGAGTCGCTGGAGGGCGGATTGGACTATCTGAAGGCCGTGGTCATCGACGACAGCCTGGGGTTGGGCGCCGAACTGGAGGCGCAGATGCAGTTGGTGGTGGACCGCTATGAATGCGAATGGGCCAATGCCCTGTCCGACCCGGAAAAGCTCAAACGCTTCCGCACCTTCGTCAACAGCGCCGCGGCGGACCCGGACATCCGCTTCGTGCAGGAGCGCGGCCAGCCGCGCCCGGCGCCCGCCGCGCGCGTGATTCCCATCGCCGAGGAGCTTGCCTGATGCGTTCGAATGCCGTGATCACCCTTGGCCAGCAGACCCCGCCCGACGCCATCATGGGCGCCGCCGCGTGGCGCCCCGCCTGCACTCGCCGCGACCTGGTTGCCGGCTCCGGCGTGGTGGCGCTGGTCGAAGGCAGGCAGGTAGCCCTGTTCTATTTGCCGGCTGTCGCTGGCGAAACGCTCTACGCGATTGACAACCGCGATCCGAAATCCGGCGCCAATGTCATCGGCCGCGGCATCGTCGGCCACCTGGGGGGCGAACTGGTGGTGGCCTCGCCGCTGTACAAGCAGCACTTCCGGCTGCGCGACGGCGCCTGCGTCGAATACCCCGAGCAATCGCTGCGGGCCTGGCCGGTGCGCTTTCACGGCGATGCGGTGGAAGTCCTGCCGCCAGCGGCGGGTTGAGGATGTCCGCCATGTCGCCGCGCGCCATGCCTTCCACCCTGCGCTTCCTCCTGGCGGCCCGCCGCAGCGAATTGCATGGCCTGGAAGCCCTGGCCGGCACGTGCGAACTGGTCACCCTGGTCAGCAAGCTGGTGCACGTGCTGCAGAAAGAGCGCGGCTCGTCCAACCTGTACCTGCGCGGCGGCCAGGACGCGCTGCGCCAGACCCTGGCCAGCCTCAGCTCCGATGCGTGCGCGGTCGAGGAAGAGGTGCGCCGCTTTCTGGACCGTCTCGAACCGGACGCCATCCGCAGCGCGGGCAAGGCGCGCCTGCTCAATTGCATCGCGTATGCCCTGTATCGGCTGGACGAGCTGCCCCGCACGCGCCGTGCCATCCGCGACCGGCGGGTGGCGGCCGAGGACGCCGGCGAGGCTTTCACGCGGCTCATCGCCAGCCTGTTCGCGCTGGTGTTCGAGGCCGCCGACTCCTCGCTGGACGCGGGCGTCACGCGCCTGCTGGTGGCCCTGTTGAATTTCATGCAGGGCAAGGAATTGTGCGGCCAGGAGCGCGCCTATGGCGTCACCGGTTACACCGCCGGCTACTTCACCGAGCCGCAGAAGGCCCGGGTGCGCGAACTGATGGATTTGCAGGCGCGTTGCTTCGACAGTTTCGCGCAATACGCCGGCCCGCAGGCGCTGGCGGCCTGGCAGCAGGTGGAGCAGGCCGCCGCGCCGGTGCAACGGCTGCGCGACATGGCGTTGCGCACCTCTGGATCGGAGCGCGTCGACACAGGCCTGGCCGAATTGTGGTTCGCCCTGTGCACCGAGCGCATCGATGCCATGCGCGCCGTCGAAAGTCTGCTGGCCGACGCGTTGACGCTGCAATGTCATCGCCGCATCGTCGAGACGCGCGCCGAACTCGACAACCACCGGCTGCTGTTGAGCCGTTTCGCCGATCATGCCAGCGACGCGGCGCCGGCGATGCTGTTCCAACTGCAGGGCCGCATCCTCGATGTGCCGCCTCAGGACGGCGTGGGCGAAGCGATGGAGCGCTCCATCCTGGATCTGATGCGCGAGCAGGCGCAGCGCCTGCGCCAGTCCGACGATGCGCTGGCGCTGGCGCGCGGCGCGCTGGAAGAGCGGCGCCGCGTCGAACGCGCCAAGTGGCTGCTGGTGAGCCACCACGGCCTGAGCGAGCAGGCCGCACACGATCAATTGCAGCGGGTGGCGATGGACCGCCGGCGTTCGCTCGACGAGGTCGCGCGCCAGGTGCTGGCCGAACTGGAACCCGCCGCGCGCTGAGCGGCGCGGCATCGCTTCACGTCACGCGGACGGCACCTCCCACAGCGCGTCGGGCAGGAAGCCGTCCTGTTCGCCCTTGCGGGCGTAGCCCAGCGGATTGGCGACCACGCGGCACCCATCCTTGCGATAGTCCAGCGGACAGTGCAGGTGGCCGTGCATCCAGACATCGGCCAGCGGCAACAGGCCATCCAACGCGTTGCAGAAGCCTGCGGTGCCCGGCGTGACGCCATAGCGCGGATCGGCGCTGGCCAGGCTCGGCGCGAAGTGGGTGATGGCCAGGGTCGGGCCGTCGAACGGCGCGCGCAACGCCTGTTCCAGCCACGCCTGGCAGGCCAGCCCCTGTTCGCGCATCTGCTCGGCCATGAAGGGCGCGCCATGGCGCCGCATCTGCGCTTTCTCCAGATAGAAGTCGGCGGCGCGAAAGGCCTTGCCGCGCTTGGCCAGCACTTGCGTCAGCGTGTCGCCGGGCGCGGCCAGCGCGTCGAAATCGGTCCACAGCGTGGTGCCCACCAGGCGCACGCCGTCGATGACGCGCGTCTGGCGCTCCAGCCACTGGATTTCCAGCGCCTCGCATAGCGCCTGCAGGCGCTCGTGGGTGGCGTCGAAATCCAGATTGTCGTATTCGTGATTGCCGGGCACGTAGACCACCGGCGTCGGCCAGCCATTGCGCGGCGCATAACGGCCCAGCCCGAAGTCGTCCGTGCCCAGCCTGGAGCGCGGCTGGTAGGAACCGATGTCGCCGGCCAGCACCAGCAGATCCGCGCCCGGCACCGGTTGCGCGGCGAACGTGGGATCGGCTTCCAGGTGCAGGTCGGACAACAATTGGATTTTCATGGGGGGGCTTGTTTTGGTTGCGATTCGCAAGTAAATTGGTTGCGACCCGCAACTTCAGGACGCGTCACCATGGATCTTATCGATTTTCCCACCCGATCCCGCGAACAGACCATCCGCGACCTGCGGGAATTCTCGCGCAAGCTGGTGCGCGAGCTGGGCTTCATGCGGCCGTCCCTGGCCGGCAGCGACCTGGCGCCGTCGGCGGTCCACGCCATCATCGAGATCGGTCTGCAGCCAGGCATCCAGGCGCGCGACCTGGCCCTGGTGCTGCGGCTGGACAAGTCCAACACCAGCCGCCAGGTCGCCAAGCTGGAAGCGGCCGGCCTGGTGGCGCGCGAGAGCGACAGCGGCGACGCGCGCGCCTCCCGCCTGTCGCTTACCCCGGCAGGCCTGGACCTGCGCAACCGTATCGACCAGTTCGCCACCGACCAGGTCTCCCGGGCGCTGCGCCAACTGGCGCCGCCCGACCAGGAAATCCTGGTGCGCTACCTGTCCTTGTATGCCGACGCCTTGTCGCGCGAAAACCCCAACACGCGCGCCGCGCAGGCCGTCGATGTGATCGAGTCGCAGATCCAGGACGGCTATGCGCCGGGCTGCATCGGCGACGTGGCCGCGCTGCACGCGCGCTACTACGCCCAGGCCGCCGGCTTTGGCGTGGCGTTCGAGCGTCTGGTGGCGACGGGGCTGGCGGCTTTCGCCGAGAGCCTGCCCGCGCCCGGCAAGAACCTGTGGCGCTATACCGACGGCAATCGCACCCTGGCCTCCATCGCCATCGACAGCGACCTCGCGGCGCGCACGGCGCACCTGCGCTGGTTCATCGTCGATGAATCGTTGCGCGGCATGGGCGTGGGACGCGCGCTGCTGGCGCGCGCCATGGCCTTCGTCGATACGCTGGAAATTGACGAAACGTACTTATGGACCTTCAAGGGCCTGGATGCCGCGCGCCATCTGTATGAGTCCGCCGGCTTCGTGCTGACGCAGGAAGCCGAAGGCTCGCAGTGGGGCGGCGTGGTGGTCGAGCAGCGCTTCAGCCGCCGCGCCCGCTGACGCATCCGGACACACACTGAGTCCGCCCGCACGCGCCGCGGTCCGCCGCGGCGCGCTGTCTTTCATTGCGCTGTCACTTCGCGTTCCTAGACTCGCTGGGGTCTTGCCGATCCTCCGCGGCAAGGCTGGTCCTTCCCTTTCCAAAGAACCTCCCCATGCCCTCCTCGAGTCTTGCAAGAACCCTTGCCGCGGTCCTGCTCGCCGCCGCCACGCTCGCCGCCTGTGGCGGCGACGATTCCTCGGATGATCCCGCGCAACCGCCGGCCACCGGACAACCCCAGCCCGCGCCGCAGTTGCGTTGCGCGCCGTAAGCGGCGTTTGCGCCGACCTCAACCAATCCGAGTCTCCCCGATGACCTCCCGCCGCAATTTCCTCCAGACCGCCACCGGCGCCGGCTTCGCCGCGGCCGCACTGGCCGCCTTTCCGCCCAGCATCCGTCGCGCGCTCGCCATCCCCGCCAACAACGCCACCGGCACCATCAAGGATGTCGAGCACGTCATCATCCTGATGCAGGAAAACCGTTCGTTCGACCACTACTTCGGCACGCTCAAGGGCGTGCGCGGGTTTGGCGACCGCTTCACCATTCCACTCGCCAACGACCGCAAGGTCTGGCAGCAGCAGCGCGCCAACGGCGCCGTGCTGACGCCATTCCATATCGACGGCAGCACCAACAACGCGCAGCGCGCCTCGGGCACGCCGCACAGTTGGGACGACAGCCAGAAGGCCTGGGACGGCGGCCGCATGGCGCAATGGCCCACGCACAAGCACGACATCTCGATGGGCTATTTCAAGGAGCGCGAAATCCCGTTCCAGTTCGCGCTCGCCAATGCGTTCACCTTGTGCGATGCCTATCACTGCTCTATGCATACCGGCACCGACGCCAACCGTTCGTTCCACCTGACCGGCACCAATGGCGCCGTGCCAACCAATACCGCCTTCGTCAACAATGAATGGGACTGGATCGACGGCCTGCCGGCCAACGTCAACACCGGCTACACCTGGACGACGTACGCCGAGCGGCTGGAGCAGGCCGGCGTCAGTTGGATCTCGTACCAGAACATGCCGGACGAGTGGGGCGACAACATGCTCGGCGCCTTCCGCACCTTCCGCCAGGCCAACGTGAATTCCGGCTATCCCGTCTCCAGCGGCGGCGAACCCGGCGTGCCCTACGCCAACACCGGCCAGGCGTTGCCTTACAAGGCCTACGACGCCGCCACCGACAACGCCGCCAATCCGCTCTACAAGGGCATCGCCAATACCTTGCCGGGCGCCGCGCCCGAGAATTACCTGGACGCCTTCAAGCGCGACATCGTCGAAGGCCGGCTGCCCCAGGTGTGCTGGATGAACGCGCCATCGATCTACTGCGAACACCCGGGCCCGTCGAGCCCGGTGCAAGGCGCCTGGTTCCTGCAGGAGGTGCTGGACGCGCTGACCGCCGTGCCCGAAGTCTGGAGCAAGACGGTGCTGTTGGTGAACTTCGACGAGAACGACGGCTATTTCGACCATGTGCCGTCGCCGTCCGCGCCGTCGCGGGATGCCGGCGGCAGCCTGGCAGGCATGACCACGCTGGCCGATGCCGATATGGCGTTTGAATACTTCACGCACGCCTCGCCCGCCGGCAGCACCAGCCAGCCGGCGACCAAGGATGGCCGCGTCTACGGCCCCGGCCCGCGCGTGCCGATGTACGTGATCTCGCCCTGGAGCCGTGGCGGCTGGGTCAATTCGCAAGTGTTCGATCACACCTCGGTGCTGCGCTTCCTGGAAGCGCGCTTCGGCGTGGCCGAGCCCAATATCAGCCCGTTCCGCCGTGCGGTCTGTGGCGACCTGACCAGCGCCTTCAATTTCAAGACGCCCAACACCGAGCCGCTGCCGACCCTGGCGGGCCGTGCCACCCGGACGGCGGCCGACCAACTGCGCAGCGCGCAGGAAGCCTTGCCGCAGATGCCGCTGCCCACCGACATGCAGTTGCCGCTGCAGGCCAGCGGCACCCGTCCGTCGCGCGCCTTGCCATACGAATTGCATACCAGCGCGCGCTGCGCCGCGACGGGCACGGTGGAACTGGTGTTCGCCAACACGGGAGCGCAGGGCGCGGTGTTCCATGTCTACGACCGTTACCACCTGGACCGCCTGCCGCGCCGCTACGCGGTCGAGGCGGGCAAGACCTTGTCCGACACCTGGGATGCGCTGCGGGACAACCTGGGCATGTACGATCTGTGGGTGCTTGGCCCCAATGGCTACCATCGCCACTTCAAGGGCGACACCAACCGCATCGCCGACAGCGGCTCGCTGCCCGAGATCCGGGTCTGCTACGACATCGCCAACGGCGAGGTCTATGCCGAATGCCTGAACACCGGCGCCCAGGCCTGCACCTTCACCGTCACCCCGCGGGCCTACCGGCAGGACGCCCCCGTGGCCGTGCCTGTGGGCGGGGCGCGCGGGCGCGTGCCTGTTTCACACTCTAGAACGTGCACGCGG
>NZ_JCBANN010000107.1:0-9525 GCF_059761975.1 Achromobacter sp. 46006 | reverse complement strand
CCATGCGCGCCGGCCGTCCCCCGCAGTTCCTCGCAGCACACGCACAAAAGCATGCAGACCCGGGCGCACGCCGCCACGGCAGCACAGGCGTAAGCATTCCTACCCGGGCGCCACCCCCAAGGAGGAAGACACATGAATCGCGAGCAAAATCCCCCCGTCGACGACGCCCAGCGCCGCCGCCTGCTGGCCGCATTGGGCGCCGCCGGCATCTGTACGCTGGCCCCATGGCAGCGGGTGTTGGCGCAGAAAGGCGCCTGGCCGGACCGTCCCATCAGCTACGTCGTGCCCTTCCCCCCCGGCGGTCTCACCGACGTGGCGGCGCGCCAGGTCGGCAAGGCGCTCAATGACGCCGAGCAATGGAACATCGTGATCGAGAACCGCCCCGGCGGCAGCGCCAACATCGGCGCGGCCCATGTTTCGCATGCCGCGCCCGATGGCTATACCTGGCTGGCCATCACCCTGTCGCATGCCGCCAACGCCACCCTGTTCGCCGGCAAGGCCGGCTACGATCTGACCCGCGACCTGACGCCGGTGGCCGGATTGGCGTCTTCCCCCATCATGGTCGTGGTCAACGCCAAGAGCTCGATCAAGAGCATGGCCGACCTGGCCCGCGCGGCCGCCGCAAAACCCCTGGCGGCGGGCTCCAGCGGCAACGGAACGCCGCCGCACCTGACCCTGGCGCTGTACCAGAAACTGACCGGCACGCCGCTGATGCATGTGCCCTACAAAGGCGGCGCGCCCTCATTGACCGACCTGATCGGCGGCCACCTGGACGTGGTGTTCTCGAACTATCCCGAATCCCTGTCGCACGTGAAGAACGGATCGTTGCGGGCGCTGGCCATCACGACCCGGGAACGCAGCCGGGACCTGCCCGACGTGCCCACCGTGGCGCAGGCCGGCCTGCCGGACCTGATCGTGGAGAATTTCACCGGCGTCATGGCGCCCGCCAACACACCGCCGGAACTGGTGCAGCGCATCGGCGGCGCCATCGTCAAACAGATTTCTCAGCCCGCCATGCAGCAGGCCCTGCAACAACTGGGCTTCGTGCCGCAACCGCGTGGACCGGCGGAATTCGGCACTTATCTGCGATCCGAGGTCGACCGCTGGGCCAAGATCATCCACGACGCCAACATCCAGATCGCCTGACGCCGGAGCCGCCATGCACGTGCTTATCTCTGAATTCATGGACGCGCCCGCGGTCGACGTCCTGCGGCAACGCTTCGACGTGCGCTACGCGCCCGAACTGGTGGATCAGCGCAATGCCCTGTTGCAGGCCGCCGGCCAGGCCGACGCCCTGATCGTGCGCAACCGCAGTCAGGTCGACGCCACGCTGCTGGCGGCGGCCCCGCGCTTGCGCGCGGTCGGCCGGCTGGGCGTGGGGCTGGACAACATCGACCTGCCCGGCTGCGCCGCGCGCGGCATCCAGGTGGTGCCGGCCACCGGCGCCAACGCGCGCGCGGTGGCCGAATACGTCATCGGCACGCTGCTGGCGCTGCTGCGGGGCGCCTATGCCGCCAGTGCCGAGGTGGCGGACGGACAGTGGCCGCGCACGGCCTTGTCGCAAGGCCTGGAGGCGCATGGCCGCACCCTGGGCGTGGTCGGCTTCGGCGGCATCGGCCAGTTGACCGCGCGGCTCGCGGCCGGACTGGGCATGCGCATCGCCGCCTGCGACGCGGCCTTGCCCGCGGACCATCCCGCCTGGGCCGAAACCGGGGCGACGCGGTTGGAACTGGACGACCTGCTGGCCCAGGCCGATGCCGTCACCCTGCACGTGCCGCTGACCGCCGGCACCCGCCACTTGCTGGACGCAGCCCGCATCGCCCGCATGCGGCCGGGCGCGGTGCTGATCAACACGTCGCGCGGCGGCATCGTCGACGAGGCCGCGCTGGCGGCGGCCTTGCGCGGCGGCCACCTGGGCGGCGCGGCGCTGGACGTGTTCGAGCAGGAACCGTTGCCCGCCGGCGGCCCGCTGGCCGGCGCGCCCAACCTGATCCTGACCCCGCACATCGCCGGCCTGACGCGGGAAGCCAACACCCGCGTTTCCGACATGGTGGCCGCCGGTGTGACAATAGCGCTTACCGGCGGCGCCCAATGAAACGCGGCGCGCCTCGCTGACAGGAAGGATATGGCTCACATCTATCTGGACGAACTCCAACACCTGGCCGCGGCCAGCCTGGCCGCCGCGGGCGCCAACCCGGCCATGGCCGACAGCACCGCGCGCGCGCTGGTCTTCGCCGAAAGCCAGGGGCTCAGTTCCCACGGCCTGTCGCGCGTGCCGTTCTACGCCGGCCACCTGCGCACCGGCCGCGCCATCGGCAACGCCGTGCCGCGCATCGTGCACGAGCGCGGCGGCGCGGCGCTGATCGACGCCGGCTCGGGCCTGGCGTTTCCGGCTTGCGCGCTGGCGGTGGCCGAAGCCGGCCGCCGCGCGCGCGAGCACGGCGTGGCCTTCGTCGGCGTGGCCAACAGCCACCATTTCGGCGAAGCCGGCTACCACCTGGAAGCCCTGGCCGATGCCGGCCTGGTGGCGCTGGCGCTGAGCAACTCGCCCGCCGCCATGCCGGCCTGGGGCGGAAAACGTCCGCTATTTGGCACCAATCCCATCGCCGCCGTCTTTCCGCGGCGCGGCGGCGGCCGCATCGTCATCGACCTGTCCTTGTCGCAGGTGGCGCGCGGCAAGCTGATGATCGCGGCGCGCGACAACCAGCCGATCCCGCTGGGCTGGGCGCTGGACGCCGAAGGCCAGCCCACCACCGATCCCAAGGCCGGCCTGGCCGGCAGCATGCTGCCGGCCGGCGGCGTCAAGGGCGCGATGCTGGCGCTGATCATCGAACTGCTGGCCTGCGCCCTGACCGGCTCGCACTTTGGTTTCGAGACCGAGTCGTTCTTCGTCGACGCGGGCGGCCCGGCGCGGCTGGGGCAGGCCTTCATGGCCATCGACCCGGGCGCGCTGGCCGGCAACGAGGCCTACCTGGAAAGGGTCGAAACCCTGGTGGAAGCCATGCTGCAAGACGATGGCGTGCGCCTGCCCGGCGACCGCCGCCGCAAGCTGCGCGACGAGGCCCTCAAGCATGGGGTGGAGATCCCGGAGGCGCTGATGGCGCAGTTGCGCGCCATGGCGGGCGCGGCCTGATTCCCGGCCAACCACGAAACGCGCGTCCGGCCCCGGCGGCTGGCGCGCCCCCATCCGCAATGAACCACGACGAACTGGCCGGACTCTATGTCGGCGGGCCCCTTCGACTGGCCGCCGCCATGATCCCGGCCCGCATGTCTACACCCAGTCTGAAATGCGGGCCCGGCTCGACGCCCTCCGGCGCGGCGCGTTCCCGCCACGGTCGGAACCCACGGCAATGCCCGCGTTGCGGCGGTTCGATCGTCCCGCCGCCCTGCGCCTGCTGGAACAGGCCTGGCGGCAGCGGATCCACGAACAATTGCGCGACGGGCTGCTGTAGCTGCAGGACACGCGCCGTCCAGCCGGACCGGCGGGTTTGGCGCCTCCGTCCGGTGGCTACGCCCCCCCGTGGCTGAACCAGAGCATCAGCGGCGCCAGCAACAGGAACACCACGGTCGACACCAGCACCGCGCCCGCGGCCGTATCGCCCATTTCGGTATAGCGCTTGGCGTACAGGTAGCTGACCACCGCGCACGGCATGGCCATCTGCAGCGTCAGCGCGCCGGCCAGCACCGGCGCCAGATCCAGGATCCAGACGATCGCCAGGCCCGCGCCCAGTCCGGTCGCCAGGCGCATCAGCGCCACCTTGGCGCCTGCGCGCAGGCCATGGGCCGGAATCAGGGCCAGCGCATGGCCCAGGCTAAGCAGCATCAGGGGCACCGTCACCGCGCCCAGCATGCGCGTGGTCTCGATCAGCCATGCGGGCACCGGGATGTGCAACAGGCGCAAGGCGACCGCTACTACCGACGCCAGCAGGATCGGGCTTTTCCAGCTGCCCCTGGTGTTGACCCCGGGCAGCAGCCGCACCGCGATGGTGTGCATGACGAAGGAATTGATCGCGAAAAACGCCACGGCCACCGACAGGCCTGCATCGCCGAACGCCAGTTGCGAAATCGGCAGTCCCAGGTTGCCGGCGTTGGGCAGGAAGGCCGTCGGCAGCAGCGTGCGCACCGGCAGGCGGCCCAGCTTGAGGAGCGCGGCGCAGGCCAGCGCGCACAGCAGCAGCGCCAGCAGCGTGGCGGCCGCCACGTCGGCCAGCGCGCGGTCGTCCAGGTGGGTGGTGACGAAGGTATGGAACACCAGCGCCGGCGTGGTCACGGACGTGACCAGCGTGGTGATGAAGGCGCCGCCGAACGGCAGGTCGCGCTTGCCCCAGAACACGCCGATGCCGACGCACGACAGCAGGGGCAACATCAGCACAATGGCCGAAAAATAGAACTGCGCGATGGCCACCATCCGTTATTCCGTCAGAGATTCAAAGAGAGATACATGCCGGCATCGTCCATTGCGCCCGAGCCGCCGCGCGCTGGAGCATCGCTTGTCTTTTTCCTGCCCGCCGCCGCCCTCTTCGCCATGCCCGCCAAACCCGCTTTCGCCCTTCCTCCGGCGACCGCCGCCGTCCGGTTATCACCCCGCGAGTCGGCCTCGCTGCACTGGAGCGCCATCGGCAAGACCAGTTGGGAAACCGCCCGCATCCTCGACATCAGCGAAAGCACCGTCAATTTCCACCTGCGCAACGCCTGCCGCAAGCTGCAGGTGCGAGGCCGGCGCGCCGCGGTGGCAACGGCCATCAGGCGCGGGCTGCTGCATTCGATCACGGCTTGACCACGACCGACCTCAGGAACTCCCGCGCGCGCTCTTGCGGCAGGCTGGCCTCGCTGCCCGCCGCCACCGCCTCGATTAGCATGGTGTCCGTGATCCACACCCGCGCCCGCAACCAACCGGGCTTGCCCATGGCCTTGCCCTGCACATCGATATCCTGGCCATAGGGCGGCCATTCGGTAGGCGCCGGCGCCTGCATGTTGACGTACAACGAACGCATCAGCGCCATGCCCAGCGCCTGGCGGGCCACCGGGTCGGCGGCGATCTCGGGCGGCAGCGGCGCCGAACCGATGGCGAACACGGCCTCGCCGACGGTGGCGCTGGCCAGGGTGAAATCCAGCGTATGGGTATCCAGCCGCAACTTGCGGGTCTCGGTCTGCACCCGGTTCGGGAAAGCCGCCCGCACATGGCCATCGGCCACATCGACCTCGCGCCAGTTGTAACGGGGCGAGCAGGCGCTGGCCAGCAGGGCCACCACAAGAATCAGGCCGGCTTTCTTGAACATGAAACGAAACAGCGATGAAATCGTCATTACCGTAAAGACCGACGGTCTTTTCATTTCGAGGACAGCCCCAAATTGTCGCCGATTTCGATGACCCCAGCGCCCGACGGCACTCCCCTGGCCAATTATGTCTGGCCTGCCGCCCCCAATGTACCCGCGCCGCTCTCCGGCCCGGGCAGGCCCGGCATCTATCTGCTGCATGGCCTGAGCGAGCACGCCGGGCGCTATGACCGGCTGGCGCGCTGGCTGGCCGCCCGCGGCTGGACCGTCGGCGCCCATGACCACCGCGGCCATGGCCGCTCGGGCGGGCGCCCCGCCACCCTGGCTCACCAGGAAGACCTGGTGACCGACGCGGTGGCCCGGCTGGCCGACTGGACCGACGCCCAGGGCCGCCCGCCCATCCTGCTGGGCCACAGCCTGGGCGCCCTGGTGGCGGTGCGGATCGCCCTGCGGCGGCTGGCGCCCATCGACGCCCTGGTGCTCAGTTCGCCGCCCTTCGTGGTCAACGTGCCGCCTTGGGTACGCCGCACCCTGACCTGGATGTCGCTGCACGCGCCCGACCTGCGGGTCCCCCACGGCTTGGCGCCGGCCCGCATCTCGCACGACCGCGCGGTGGTCAAGGCGTACCGGTCCGATCCGCTGGTGCGGCGCAGCATGACGGGCCGGCTGGCCCGCTTCGTCGACGAAGGCGGCCGTGAATCGCTGCGCGAAGCACACCTGCTGTCCTGTCGCACCCTGCTGATGGTGGCCGGCGACGACTCGATCGTGGCGGCTGAAGGCAGCCGTCAGTTCGCCCAGCGGGCCCCGGCCGAATTGCTGACATTGCGCTGGTACGACACCGCCTGGCACGAGATTTTCAACGAAACCGCCCCCATCGCCGACCCGGTCTACGCCGACCTGGACGAATGGCTGGCGCGCACCGCCGCGCAATTGTCCCTGTCCCCAGTACAGGCTCCCTCGGCAGAGGAGGCCAGCACCCCGTAAAATCCGGCGACAGACCCCATCGAGAAGATTCCGTGACTGATACCGCCGCCCAACGCCTCTCCCGCCTTGAGGCCAACCGTTCGCTGCTGGCCCAGACCCTGCGAGGCATCGAAAAAGAAGGCCTGCGCGTCGACGAGCAGGGCATCCTGGCCCGCACGCCGCACCCGGCCGGGCTCGGCTCCGCGCTGACCAACGAGCACGTCACCACCGATTATTCCGAATCGCTGCTCGAACTGATCACCGGCACCCACGCCAACGTCGATACGCTGCTGGCCGAACTGACGGCCACGCACCGCCACGTCTACAGCGTGCTCGACCACGAGCTGATCTGGAACCAGTCCATGCCGGCCACGCTGCCGGCCGAAGCCGACATCCCCATCGCCTGGTACGGCACGTCCAACACCGGCATGCTCAAGCACGTATACCGGCGAGGCCTGGCCGAGCGCTACGGCAAGACCATGCAATGCATCGCCGGCGTCCACTACAACTTCTCGCTGCCCGAGGCGCTGTGGCCGGTGCTAGACACCCAGCCCGGCACCGACCAGGAACGGCGCTCGCGCGGCTACATCGGCCTGATCCGCAACTTCACGCGTTATTCCTGGCTGCTGATGTACCTGTTCGGCGCGGCGCCGGCGCTGGCGCGCGACTTCCTGCGCGATGGCGAACACGGCCTGCAACGCCTGGGCGACCACACCTTGTACCTGCCCTACGCCACCAGCCTGCGCATGAGCGACCTGGGCTACCAGAACAAGGCCCAATCGCAACTCAAGCTCTGCTACAACGACCTGGACACCTTCCTCGGCCGCCTGTATGACGCGGTCACGCGGCCCTGGCCCGACTACCAGAAGATCGGCACGCATCGCAACGGCGAATGGATCCAGCTCAACACCAACGTGCTGCAGATCGAAAACGAGTACTACTCCAGCATCCGCCCCAAGCGCGCGACCGGCCGCTGCGAGCGCCCCATCACCGCGCTGGCCGAACGCGGCGTGCAATACGTGGAAGTGCGCTGCCTGGATATCAACCCGGAATCGCCGGTAGGCATCGATGCCGACACCAGCCGCTTCGTCGATGCCTTCCTGCTGTTCTGCGCCGCCGCCGACAGCCCCTTCTTCCCCGCCAACGGCTACTGTCAGCGCAGCGCCGACAACTTCGCCACCGTGGTCAAGGAAGGCCGCAAGCCCGGCCTGCAACTGGATCGCGACGGCCAGCCAATCGACCTGGCGCAGTGGGGCCGCGAACTGCTCGACCAGATCGCGCCCTACGCCGCGCTGTACGACTCGGCCCTGGGCGGCAGCGCCTATGCCGACAGCCTGGCCACGCAACGCGCCAAGCTCGGCCAGCCCGACGCCACGCCGTCCGCGCGCCTGCTCGCCGCGCTTACCGGCAGCGGCGAATCGTTCCACGACTTTTCTCTGCACCAGAGCCGCGCGCATGCGCAAGCCCTGCGGGCCGAGCCGCTGCCGGCCGAGGTCGCGGCCGAATACCGCCAGGCCGCGCTCGACTCCAGCGCCGAACAATTGCGCCTGGAGCAGTCCGACGATGTCGATTTCGATACCTACGTCGCCCGCTATCACGCCGCGCTGAAGGCGCCGCGCAAATAAGGCGTATCGTTAGGGTTTTGGATCAGGAGGCTTTTCCCATGCGCCGCATTGCAACATTACTGTTGGCCGTGGCCGCCAGCGCGGCTGGAATCTCCCACGCCGCGCCGCCGCCCATGCAGACCGTGGCGTCGGTCGACCTCAAGCGCTATGCCGGCAAGTGGTACGAGATCGCGAACTTCCCGATGTTCTTTCAGCGCAACTGCGTGGGCGACACCACCGCCGAATACACGCAGCACCCCGACGGCACCGTCGGGGTGAACAACCGCTGCCGCACCAAGGACGGCGACATCGACTCGGCCTCGGGCACCGCCACCGTGGTCGAGGGCAGCAACAACGCCAAGCTCGAAGTGTCGTTCTTCAAGCCATTCAAGGGCGACTACTGGATCATCGGGCTCGACCCGGATTACCGCTGGGCCGTGGTCGGCACGCCCGACCGCAAATACCTGTGGATCCTGTCGCGTTCGCCGCAACTGCCCAAGGAAGACCTGGACCGCGCCCTGGCGGCCGCGACCGCGCAAGGCTACCAGCTCGACGAGCTGCGCTACACGCCGCAGCAGTGATTGCGGCGGCGCCCCGGGGCGCCCCTGCGGGGCCGCGCTGCCTCGCGATCGACGGCCGCGCGGCGCGCCGGGCGCGTCTTCAACCCGTGTAATCGCGCGCCAGCCGCAGCACCGTCACGCCCGGCTTGAGCTGGCGCAACGACGGCATCACCAGCGTGCAATGGTCATAGGGCGTGACGATCGCCTGCCCGTCGGCCCGGCCGATCTCCGATCCCGCCGTCTCCAGGGTCTCCAGGCCCTGCCAGGGTTGCGAGAAGCGCACGTTCATCGACGGCGCCACCACCGCGTCCGTGACTTCCAGCACGCGCTGCCCGACCGCGTCCGGCAGGCGCCAGCCGGCCGGCACATCGCCCGCATCGACCACGCCCGACTCGACCAGCATGCGCGCCACCATATCCCGGGCCACGCCGCGCGCGGCCGGATCGCCATGAAAGCCGCATTCGATCAGCAACGCGCAGGCTTCGTCGCGCGCCGGATCGCCGAATTGCGCGAAGTCTCGCATGCGCACGCCATCTTTGTGGCCCGCGTCCACGATCACGTGCTGCGGCGCCTTCAGGCGTCGCGCCAAGGCGATGTTGCGCGGCAGGACGCCCGTCAACAACAGCGGCGCGCCCGGTTCGTGCATGGAATGCAGATCCAGCAACCAATCGGCGCGCTCGACCCACGGCCGCAATTGGGCCGCGCGCCGGCGGTCGCTGCTGGTGGGGTTGTCCAATCGGGCGGCGCTCCAGACGCGGTTCATATCCTCGTCCACGAAACGCGAAGCGTCATGGCGCGCCAGGTCGAAGCGGTCGAATGCCGGCAGGTTGCAGAAGGCCAGTGTCAAACGGCCCCGCCGCGGCCTCAGCCCCGCCGCCAGCAGATCCTTCAGCGCCCAGGCGCCGCACAATTCGTTGCCGTGCACCAGCGCCGAAAGCATCAGGGCGCGGCCCGGCACGCCGGAGTCGAAATGCCAGACACCCGGCGTGTCGGTATTGCCCTGGCGCTCGGCGGCGAGGTCGGGAACGGGAAGCGTGAAATCCATGGTGTTGCCTGCGTTGCTGGGGTAAGGGATGATGGAAAAAGTGCGGCTGGACGTGGCGACGGCCGCCAGGAGGCGGC
>NZ_JCBANN010000106.1:0-9697 GCF_059761975.1 Achromobacter sp. 46006 | reverse complement strand
CCGTTGAGAGTCTGTCGGAGACACCAGATGTCACACAGAGACGGCCGCTGGCGCGGGCCGAGCCCCCCAACCCTGTCGCGCCGGTTCCGCCCGCGCCCGCTGCGCCAGCCGAGCCCGGCTTGCCCGCCGCCGCGCCGGCGCTTGAGGATCCGTCCGCGCCATCCACGCCGGTCGAGGATGATGCGCCCAAACCCAAGCCGGCGCCGGTCCTGGTGCGCCTGGACATCCGGCCCTGGGGCGAGGTATGGATCAATGGCGCCTCGCGAGGCGTCAGTCCGCCGGTGAAGGAATTGCGGCTGGTTCCCGGCAAGTATCAGGTGGTGCTGCGCAACGCCGACTTGCCTCCCTACCGGACCACGCTGGAAGTCAAGGCCGGCAAACCGGTAGTCATTTCGCACGTTTTCCAGTAGGGCGTGGGTCCACCTTTTCCAATGGTTCTAGGCTGGCGCTTCCTCGGGCGCAACAGGCAGGCGAAGCGTGAAGACCGAGCCCACGCCGGCCTCGCTGGTCACCTCGACCTCCCCGCCATGGCGTTGCGCCACGGTGCGTACGAAGGCCAGTCCCAGTCCCGCGCCACCCACATCCCCGCGTGTCGCGACGCCCACCCGCGAGAACGGTTCGAACAGGCGCGCCAGATCCTGCGGCGCGATGCCCTGCCCCTGGTCGCGGATCTGGACACGCCAAAAGCCTTGCGCCGCGTCGATGCCACATGTGATGCGGGTCTGTGGCGGGCTGTATTTGATCGCGTTGTCGATCAGGTTGCTCAAGGCTCGCATCAGTAGCGTCTGGTCGCCGCGCACATAGGCCACCGGCAGCGGCGGGACCACTTCCAGCGCGATGTCGCGCTTGTGCGCGGCTGCCCAGAATTCATCGACGCCATCCTGCAGCAGGCTGCCCAGGTCCAGGTCTACCGCGCTGATGGCCATGGATTCGGCGCGTGTCAGGTGCACGAAGTCATCGACCAGTTGCAACGTGCGGTTGGCCAAAGCGGCGATGCGTCCCAGGGCGTCAACCTGGCCGCCCGGCGCGGCGCCATCCTGCGTCATTTCTACCAGAGCGAGGATGGAGCTTTGGGGCGCCCGCATGTCGTGCGAAATGAAGCGCAGCGTCTCCTCGCGTTGCCGCTCGGCCTGGCGAATGCCGGAAATGTCCGTCAGTGTGGCGACGGTACCGGCGAAGTTGCCTTCGGCCGTGTGGATCGGCGCACACTTCAGGATAAGGTCGCGGCCGGCATGGTCGCGGACCTCCAGATCTGCACTCCAGGGAGACTGTTCCGCCATCGGCCCCTGGCCACTCAATACCTGGGCCACGCGTTGCCGCGTCGGCTCGTCGCCGATGGTCTTTTCCAGCAGGTGGATCGCCGGATGCCCGACACGCGGCGGCCGCATGCCCAGACGCTGGAAGTACATCACGGCGGCCTGATTGCGAAATTGCATGCGGCCATCCTGGTCGAATACCAACGTCGCGTCGGGCATCCCGTCCAACCCGTCGGCCAGGAACCGGCGCAGATTTCGCACGCGCGCCAGCGCCCGCTGCAATTCGCCGACGCGGCTCTCGAGCGAGGCGCTGGGCCCGCCGGACTGCGCCCTGGCTTCATTGAGCACCGGCGGATACTCGCGCTGCAACCGCCGCAGTTCGTTGTCCATGTAGCGCAGCGCGGCTTCCTGGCTGCGCCAGCTCCAAAGTGGATAGCACAGGGCCACGCCCAGAAGCGCCGCGGTTGGCGCGAACCACAGATAACTGTGTCCCAGCAGCAGCAGGCTGCAGAGCAACACCAGCGCCAGCAGGGCGATGTTGACGAGCAGTGCCAGGTTGGGCGACAGGCGCCAGAGCGCCAGACAGGCCAACAGTACCGGCAGCGCGGAGAACAGGGCGTTGAGCCAGGGGGCGGGTGGCTGGAAGGCGATGTCGTCATTGGCCGCCTGCAGCAGATTGGCAATGATCGCCACGCCGGGCATGCCGCTGACGTCATGCGAGACCGGCGTGGTGTAGGCATCGCCCAGGCCAGTGGCCCAGGCCCCCACCAGGATGTACTTGCCGCGTAGCTGATCGGCCGGCACGTCGCCACGCAGCACCGACAGGTACGACACGGTACGCGTATGCGCCAGCGGCCCGGCATACGGAATCAGGATGCTGCCGTCCGCGCTGGCACGACGCAACAACCTGTCGGCCAATGCCTTTTGGCCGCCAACGTCCAGCATGCTTAGTGCGAAGTGCTGCCAGCGTTCACCGCCATAATGGGTTGTCAGTATCGCCGAGCGCAGCACGCCGTCCGCATCCAGGCTGGCGTTGATGAAACCGCTGCCGGCCGCTGCCTGGGCCAGCGCGGGAAGGGGTGTGCTGATTGACGAGGGATGCCGCAGGCGATCCAGCACCACCGGCAGAACCGTGTGGCCATTGCGTCGGATGCTGTCGGCAAGGATGGCATCGTCGCCGGGATGGGCGGTGTCGGGTTCGGCGAAGATCAGGTCCAGGCCGACCGCGCGGGCGCCTTGCAGGCGGTCCAGCAGCGCCGCGTGCACCGCCCGCCGCCAGGGCCAGCGGCCCAATGCGTCGATGCTGGTGTCGTCGATCGCGACGATCAGAATGTCGGGCGAGATGGCGCGCCCGGTCCAGGCGACGGCGCGGTCATACAGGATCTGGTCGACACGTCCCAAACCGTTGAACCAGCCGAGCAAGGCGGCCAGTAGCGCCAACGCCACCGTCAACCACAGGCCTGATCGCGAGGTCCGGTCGATGGGGTCGACGGCTTCCGGCATGAGCGCCTGTCTAGTACTCGGTCAGCGTCACGAATCCGCCGCTGCCGGTGGCGACGCCCAAGCCGCTGCTTGTCATCAACTGGTTCACGCCGGTGAATGTGGCCATGGCGTCCTTGCCGCCCAGACCCAGCTCATCGATGGCCCGCACCGATACATAAAAGGTGCCAGGGCCGGGCGCGCTGAAGCGGATGTCCGGGGTGGCGAAGCGGGTGGAGGAAACCAGCCGGGTACCTTCGGCATCGCGTGCCACGCGCACCAGATAGCCCTGCGCGCCCGGTACGGGCGCGAAGGCGCTGGTCCAGGCGCCACCACCGGCGCGCACCGGCTCGCCCAGTTGCGGCGCCGCGAGCAGTCGGCGCACGCCCGCGACACGGCCGTCGGCGCCGACGGCCGCGCCGTAACCCTTGGCCACGGCCACCGGTTGCGCCGGCGCCGCGCCGGGCGCGTGCGGCTGTAATCGAACGCTGCCTTCCAGCACTTCGCTGTGCACGCCCTGGCTGCCGCTCTGTACGCGGAAACGCGTGCCGCGCACGCCTGTCACTGCCACCGGCGTACGCACCTCGAAGCGGCCCACGCCCTGTCCGGCCGGCGCGACGCTGGATTCGACACTGCCGCGCTCGACGTGGATGACCGAGTCGGTCAGGTTGGTGCCTTCGAATTGGCGCAGGCGCTTCATTTCGACGGCGCCATCAGCCGGCAGCGTGAGCTTGGAGCCGTCGGCCAGCTCCAGCGTGACAAAGCCGTTGGATGCGGTGACGACTTTGCTGCCTTCCGCCACGTTGGCGCCCGGCTTGAGCGCCTGTCCGTCCAGATTCGCCTGGCCGCTCACATGCACCACGCGCGCCTCGGCCGCACGCTCGGGAATCATCGACAGCGGGATGCGCAGTTCCAGTCCGATCGGCAGGCGTTCGGGCGTGGTGACGCTGTTGAGCGCCTGCAGCGGGTTCCAGTTGGCCGGGTTGCGCGTATAGGTCGCGGCAATATTGATCAGCGTATCGCCTTGGCGCACGCGGTAGATGAAGTTTTCGCCCAGCGCGCCGGCGGGTTGGCTATGCGAGGATGTTGCGAGCAGCAGGCCGGAAAGCATGGCAAGCAGGGAAAGCGCGCGGCAGCGGCTCATGATGTTCAAAACTCCAGGTAATGCCGCCTGGCGCTAGGGCGCCGGGGGCGTGCTGTCTTCGGACGCGCCGATCAATTCCAGCCGGTAGCCGAGCGCGTAGGAAGAACTCAGCCGCACGCCGTGCTCCGGCCGTAGCTGCAGCTTCTGGCGGATGTTCGACAGGTGGGTATCGAGCGTGCGCGAAGTGGCGGGAATCTCGCGGTTCCACACGCATTCGGCCAACACGTCGCGCGACATGAGCCGGCCCAGGTTGCGGAAGAACAGCAGCGCGAGTTCGAACTCCTTGGGTGCCAGCGCGACCGCCGCGCCATCCAGCGCGATGGTGCGTGCGGCCGGATCCACGCGGTAGTTGGCCACGTCGAAGGCTTCGTCGGCAGGCTCGGCGATCTGACTGCGGCGCAGCAAGGCAGCGACGCGCGCCAGCAGCTCCAGTGGCCGCAGGGGCTTGACGATGTAGTCGTCGGCGCCCGCGCGCAGGCCCTCGACCAGGTCGTCCTCGCTGGAGCGATTGGTGAGGAAGATGACCGGGATGCGCGGGCCGATGTTGGCGCGCAACCAGCGCACCACATCATCGCCATCGATATCGGGCAAGTGCCAGTCCAGCAGCACCAGGTCAAATGCTTCATTGCGCAAAGCGCCTAGCAGGTCGCGGCTTTGCTGATAGCTGGTGCAGGTGTATCCGGCGGCAGTCAGGACTTGCTGGATGCGTTTGGCCTGGTCCTGGTCGTCTTCCAGCGACGCGATTTTCATCAGACGGGGTCTCTCGCGAAGGTTGGCTGCGCAAGCGCGCCCTGTGGCGCCCTACTGCAAGAAGGAGAAAGGATTGTGCAATGGGATGATAACTCGCGTTGAGTCACTGTTGGCTACGTTGTGCCAACAACTGTCAAACATTGCAAAGTTGACGAATCTTGACTGGAGTTGTTGCAGGGCAACGGGCCAAACTGTCCTCAACCTCCCCCTCAATCGGCGGTTAGCCGGGCGCGCGGGGTGGCAGAAGGGATGGAAGATACTCATGAATCAATTGCGCGTACTGATGATGTCGCCGGACGAGGCCGCACGCAACGCCGCGGTGTCCGCGCTGCTTCAAGCTGGAATTTCGGCCCGTGGCTGTTCGACCTCTCTGGAATTGTTCAGCCTGCTGAGCAGCAGCACCTACGATGCCGTGGTCCTGAATGTGGGGACGCTGGGTGAAATCGGCTATGCCCTGGTGGCGCGGCTGCATGGATCTTCGCCGCTGGGGATTGTGGTGATGGGCAACAACCTGTCGCTGGAGACCCGTCTGCGTTGCCTGCAGAGCGGTGCCGATGCCTGCTTGCCGCCGCCGCATGACCCTAGGGAATTGGCGTGCATCTTGCTGGCGCTGGCCCGGCGCTTGCCCGTCGGGCAGGACAGCGCCCCGGCCGACGAACCCGCCCTGGGCCAATGGGAGTTGCGCGACCAGGGCTGGACCCTGGCGGCGCCCTCTGGCACGACGATCTCCCTGTCGGCCAATGAGCGCCTGATCGTGCGCTCGCTACTGGAAGTGGCGGGCAGGGCGGTGGGACGCAACGAGCTTGGCGACGAACTGCGGGTGGAAGGGGGCGGAGCGCGCTCCAGTGGCACGCGCAGCATTGACGTCATCGTCAGCCGCCTGCGGCGCAAGGCCGAACTGGCAGGCGTGATGTTGCCAATCCGCACGGTCTACGGCAGCGGCTACCTGTTCGCCGACCAGTAAGCCGCCCGCGGCGCTCCTCACGCTACCCAGTCGGCTAAGGGTCCCAAGCCCGGCCCGGGAGGGCAGGGAGCTGCTGGCGGAACCCGGGATATCCCGTGGCGGTCGACATTGCCATGCGCCGGCAATTTGGCCCCATTTTTGCCGACCTGCCCCCGAGCTGCACCTAACACGTCGTCTTTTGCCGGCAACACGCCTAGGCGCGTCGCTTACAAAAGTTTTTGACAGTGCGCCTGAACCTAAGCTATGCTAAAGGGCTTACTGCTTTATTTGCGCGCAAAGTTTGATGCCAGGAATGGCGATCAACAAGTGAAGCGCCAGGAAGACAGGTCCGGTCAATCACCCAGGCAACCTTTGCCTGGCGGCCCAAGGCCAAAGGGGTGCGTCACGAGCCTCCGTCAACCGACGCTGCCACCTCCGAAGCATCCGGTTTGTGCGTTTTCATGGTTTGTTGGCAAGCCCGCTCTTTTACGTATTTGAACGTTTGAGGCGGCCTTGCGCGAGCCGCCTTCTCCGAGAGTCACCGCTCGAGGAGACGAGTACGTAAGTACTTACCAGTGGTACGTAAAAGGGATTTCAAAGGTCATGCCTACCATTAGCCAACTCGTGCGCAAGCCGCGCGAAGTCAGCATCATCAAAAGCAAGAGCCCCGCGCTCGAAAACTGCCCGCAACGCCGCGGCGTGTGCACTCGCGTGTACACCACCACCCCCAAGAAGCCGAACTCCGCTCTGCGTAAGGTTGCCAAAGTGCGTCTGACCAACGGTTACGAAGTCATTTCGTACATCGGCGGTGAAG
This sequence comes from Achromobacter sp. 46006, assembly GCF_059761975.1. Taxonomy (NCBI): domain Bacteria; kingdom Pseudomonadati; phylum Pseudomonadota; class Betaproteobacteria; order Burkholderiales; family Alcaligenaceae; genus Achromobacter; species Achromobacter sp. 46006. Next base: position 3,311 of record NZ_JCBANN010000106.1, on the reverse strand, counting down.
GCCACAACCTGCAAGAGCACTCGGTGGTTCTGGTGCGTGGCGGTCGTGTGAAGGACTTGCCCGGTGTGCGTTATCACATCGTGCGCGGTTCCCTCGACCTGCAAGGCGTCAAGGATCGCAAGCAAGCCCGCTCGAAGTACGGCGCCAAGCGTCCGAAGAAGGCCTAAGGGTTCGCAACGCGAATCAGCAGTACCCCCGCGTGGCGGCCATCCGTCATTAGGGAAGTGCAACCGCGCCGTCCGCAATACAGGAAGGTGCGCGGCACGTAAGGGGTCGTCTTATTGGACGGCCATGGCCGTGTAATGAAACACGGTTCAACTGAACAGACACAAGGAAGCAACAATGCCCCGTCGTCGCGAAGTACCCAAGCGCGAGATTCTGCCCGATCCCAAGTTCGGCAGCGTCGAGCTCGCCAAGTTCATGAACGTCGTCATGCTGGACGGCAAGAAGGCCGTCGCCGAACGCATCGTCTACGGTGCCCTCGAGCAAGTCGCCACCAAGACCGGCAAGGAGCCGATCGAGGTGTTCAGCCTGGCGATCAACAACATCAAGCCGATCGTCGAAGTCAAGAGCCGCCGCGTTGGCGGTGCCAACTACCAAGTGCCGGTTGAAGTGCGCCCCGTGCGCCGCCTGGCCCTGGCTATGCGTTGGCTCCGTGAAGCCGCCAAGAAGCGTGGCGAGAAGTCGATGGATCTGCGTCTTGCTGGCGAACTGATCGACGCCTCCGAAGGTCGTGGCGCCGCGATGAAGAAGCGCGAAGACACGCACAAGATGGCCGAGGCCAACAAGGCCTTCAGCCATTTCCGCTGGTAATTTAAGGACTAACCCACCATGGCCCGCAAAACCCCGATCGAGCGCTATCGCAACATTGGCATCTCTGCGCACATCGATGCAGGGAAAACCACCACGACCGAACGTATCCTGTTCTACACCGGCGTCAATCACAAGATTGGCGAAGTGCATGATGGCGCCGCCACCATGGACTGGATGGAGCAAGAGCAAGAGCGTGGCATCACCATTACGTCGGCCGCTACGACGGCGTTTTGGCGTGGCATGGCCGGCAACTACCCCGAGCACCGCATCAACATCATCGACACCCCGGGGCACGTGGACTTCACCATCGAGGTGGAACGTTCCATGCGCGTCCTGGACGGTGCCTGCATGGTCTACTGCGCCGTGGGTGGTGTTCAGCCCCAGTCCGAAACCGTGTGGCGCCAAGCCAACAAGTACGGCGTGCCGCGCCTGGCGTTCGTCAACAAGATGGACCGTACCGGCGCGAACTTCTTCAAGGTCTATGACCAGCTGAAGACGCGTCTGCGCGCGAACCCCGTGCCCATCGTGATCCCCATCGGCGCCGAAGACACCTTCAAGGGCGTCATCGATCTGGTCAAGATGAAAGCGATCATCTGGGACGAGGCCAGCCAAGGCACCAAGTTCGACTACGCCGACATCCCGGCCGAGCTCCAAGGCGCTGCCGAGGAATGGCGCGAGAAGCTGGTCGAGGCTGCCGCCGAGTCGTCCGAGGAACTGATGAACAAGTACCTCGAGACCGGTGCGCTGGAAGAAGCCGAGATCAATACGGCCATCCGCCAACGCACCATTGCTGGCGAAATCCAGCCGATGCTGTGTGGCACCGCGTTCAAGAACAAGGGCGTGCAGCGCATGCTCGACGCCGTCATCGACTACCTGCCGTCGCCCGTGGACATTCCCCCGGTTGAAGGCACCGATGACGACGGCAACGAAGTCAAGCGCAGTGCCGACGACGGCGAGAAGTTCTCGGCGCTGGCGTTCAAGCTGATGACCGACCCGTTCGTGGGTCAGCTGACCTTCGTGCGTGTGTACTCCGGCGTCCTGAAGTCCGGCGACACGGTCTACAACCCGGTCAAGGGCAAGAAGGAACGTATCGGCCGCATCCTCCAGATGCACGCGAACAACCGCGAGGAAATCAAGGAAGTTCTGGCCGGCGACATCGCCGCCGTGGTGGGCCTGAAGGACGTGACGACCGGCGAAACGCTGTGCGACGTCGACTCGCACGTCACGCTGGAGCGCATGGAGTTCCCCGAGCCCGTGATTTCGCAGGCCGTCGAACCCAAGTCGAAGGCCGACCAGGAAAAGATGGGCCTGGCGCTGTCGCGCCTGGCGCAGGAAGACCCGTCGTTCCGCGTGCGCAGCGACGAAGAATCCGGCCAGACCATCATTTCGGGCATGGGCGAGCTGCACCTGGAAATCATCGTCGATCGCATGAAGCGCGAATTCGGCGTGGAAGCCAACGTCGGCAAGCCGCAAGTGGCCTACCGTGAAACCATCCGCAAGACTTGCGAAGAAGTCGAAGGCAAGTTCGTCAAGCAGTCGGGCGGTCGCGGTCAGTACGGTCACGTGGTGCTGAAGGTCGAACCGCTCCAACCGGGCGGCGGCTACGAGTTCGTCGACGCCATCAAGGGCGGTGTGGTTCCTCGTGAATTCATCCCCGCGGTGGACAAGGGCATCCAGGAAACGCTGCCTGCCGGCATCCTGGCCGGTTACCCGGTCGTGGACGTCAAGGTCACGCTGTTCTTCGGTTCGTACCACGATGTGGACTCGAACGAAAACGCGTTCAAGATGGCCGGCTCGATGGCGTTCAAGGAAGGCATGCGCAAGGCTAGCCCCGTGCTGCTGGAACCGATGATGGCCGTTGAAGTCGAAACGCCTGAAGACTACGCCGGTACCGTGATGGGCGATCTGTCCTCGCGTCGCGGCATGGTCCAGGGCATGGACGACATGGTCGGTGGTGGCAAGACCATCAAGGCCGAAGTCCCGCTGGCCGAGATGTTCGGTTACGCCACGAACCTGCGTTCGCTGACGCAAGGTCGTGCCACGTACACGATGGAATTCAAGCATTACTCCGAGGCCCCCAAGAACGTCGCTGACGAAGTCATCGCCGCTCGGGCCAAGTAAATAACCCTCGCCGCGACCGCCCACAAGGCGGCGCGGCAAATATCGAAATTTCCTTGAAAGTCAAAGGATAGAGATCATGGCAAAAGGCAAGTTTGAACGCACCAAGCCGCACGTGAACGTCGGCACCATCGGTCACGTCGACCACGGCAAGACCACCCTGACGGCGGCGATCACGACCGTTCTGTCGACCAAGTTCGGTGGCGAAGCCAAGGGCTACGACCAGATCGACGCGGCACCCGAAGAAAAGGCGCGCGGCATCACGATCAACACGGCTCACGTGGAATACGAAACGGAAACGCGCCACTACGCGCACGTTGACTGCCCGGGCCACGCTGACTACGTCAAGAACATGATCACGGGCGCCGCCCAGATGGACG
>NZ_JCBANN010000105.1:0-9784 GCF_059761975.1 Achromobacter sp. 46006 | reverse complement strand
TCGATTTCCTGTTCCTGGCGGCGCTGGATGTCGCTGGCGCGCGCGGCGGCGTCCGCGGGCAGGGGTTGCGCGGCCAGGGGTGGCGCAGGGATCAGCAAGGCGACGAACGAAACGCACAGCGCCAGGCTGGCGGCACCGCGCGCGGTGGCCCGCTTGCGACGCCACCATCCCCGCTGCGAACCATGCAGGTTGCAGCAAGAGGCCTCGACATTGCGAATGAAACCCTGACCGGCTGGCACGCTACGAATTCCCGTCGGCCGAACGCGCCGGCCGATTCAAACACTTCCTTTTCAACGCGCCGATTATCAACAGCGAGGAAGCGCAAAACCGGGAAAATGCATCGCGGGATGACGAAATAAGGCGTGTCCGAGGCCGGACCTTGCCTTCACCCGCCGCTGTCAGCGGTTGCGACGGGGTACCACCGGAATGATCCGGCAGCGCGCTGCCGGATCATTGTGGCCGATCAGGCTTCCGACACCGGCCCGCCGACATAGCCCGGCCGTTTGGCGGCCGTGACGATGATCTCCACCAGCAGATCGGGCGAGGCCAGCCTGGCCTCGCAGGTCGCGCGCGTCGGCAATGCGTTGGCCGGCGCCCATTCGGCCCAGACCTGGTTCATGCCGGCGAAATCGCGTTCGATGTCCTTGAGCCAGATCTGCACCGACAGCAGCCGGGTCTTGTCCGAATCGGCCCGCGCCAGGTAGCCGTCGATCTTGGCCAGCGCGTCGCGCGTCTGCGCGACGATGCCGCCTTCGGCCGACGAGGTCACGCCTGCCACGTACACGGTATCGCCGTGAATCACGATGCGGCTCAGGCGCTCGTTGGAATCCTTGCGCACGATGTCAGTCATGGGTGCTGCTCCTTGGTGGTGGATGCCGGCGCGTCCGCGGCGCCGGTGAAACGATCGATGGCGAACGGCGCGATCGGCAGATCGGTCGCGCCGGTGGTGATCAGGTCGGCCATGATACGGCCGACGATCGGCCCCAACTCGAAACCGTGGGCAGAGAAACCAAAGGCGTGAAAGGCGCTATCGTGGCGGCCGCTGCGGCCGATCACCGGGATCTCGTCGGGCATGGCGGCCTCGATGCCGGCCCAGCCGCGGTTGACGATGGCGTGCCGCATGTGCGGGAACAGATCGCAGACGGTGCGCGCGCCTTCGGCCAGCGAACGGAAATCCAGCTCGGTCCATTCGGCATCGCGGTCGACCCAGGCGCGGCGGCCGCCGCCGATCAGCACCGTGCCGTTGGCGCGTTGCTTGAACGACAGCGGCCGGCCGGTGCCCAGCACCACCGCATCCAGGAAATGATCCATGCGCAGCGTCACCAGCATCATCGGGCTGATGGCGGCCAGCGGCACCGGTTCGCCCCATTCGGCGGCGATGCGGTCGGCCCAGGCGCCGGCGCAATTGAGTACCTGCGGCGCGGTATAGGTGCCGGCGTCGGTCTCGACCCGCCACTGTCCCTGCTCATGCGCGCTGCGCAGCACCCGCACGCCCTCCAGGAATCGAGCGCCCAGGCTGGCAGCCTTGCGCCGGAACGCCAGCGTGGTGCGGTAGGGATCGGCGGCGGCATCCTCGCGCGCGATCAGGCCGCCCTGCACAGTGGGCGCCAGCGCGGGGATCATGGCCCGCAGTGCATCGCGGTCGATCCACTGTTCGTGCGTATAGCCATGCTGTTGCATGGTGGCCAGGCGCGCGCGCAGCGCCGCCACGTCGGCCTCGTTCTCGGCCACGCGCACCTGTCCGTGCTGCTCGAAACCGCAATTGTCATCGACCAGTTCACCAATGCGATACCAGAGATCGCGCGATGCCAGCGCCAGCGGCACTTCGGCCAGATGCCGCGCCAGGGTGCGCACACCGCCCGCGTTCACGCCCGAGGCGTGGCGGCCGACGTAGTTCTTTTCGATCACCAGCGCCTGCACGCCGGCGCGCGCCAGGTGCAGCGCCGCCGAGCTGCCATGCAGGCCGCCGCCGATGATGATGACGGCGGCCGAGCGCGAAGCGTCCGTCATGGCGGGCTCCTATTTCTTCAGGCGCACCACCGCCTGGCGCGACTCGTCGGTCTGCGGCAACGAGGCCAGTTCGCCCAGCGTCAGCGGCTTGGTGGGGAAGCGCAGGCGGTAGTAGCCCACGTCGGCCACCGGCACGCCGCGCTCTTCGGCGATGATCTCCGACACCGTCAGGCCGCAAAAGCGGCCCTGGCACGGCCCCATGCCGCAGCGCAGGAAAGCCTTCATCTGGTTCGGGCCGCTGCAACCGAGTTTGACGGTGTCGCGCACCTGCGCGGCGGTCACTTCCTCGCAGCGGCAGACGATGGTGTCGCCAGTGGGACGGCGGAAGGTCTCGGGCGCCTTGTACAGGGCGTCGAAGAACTCGCGTCCACGCACCGCCCGCGCCAACGCGGCACGGGGCGCCGCGGCCTCGCTGTCGCGCCGCGCCGCGTCGATGCGGCCCAGCAGGTGTGCCGCCCGCAACGCCGTCAGCCGGCCGCGCTGCTCGGCCGCCAACGCGCCGGCAATGCCCGCGCCGTCGCCCGCCATGCCGACACCGTCCACGGAAGTCAGGCCCCATTCGTCCACGTCCGGTTCCCAGCAATCCAACGCCGCGTTCCAGCGGTGCTCGGCGCCAATGGCGCGCGACAGGTTGACGTTGGGCACCACCCCCTGATGCAGCATCAACTGTTGCGCCGGCAGCGTCCTGGTGACGCCGCCGGCGGTGTAGCGCACGCTTTCCAGCTTGTCCTGCCCCAACGCTTCCAGCGCCGTCACGCCCTTGATGATGGGTATCGCCGCCTTGACCGCGCGCAGCAGCGATACTCCTTTGCCCAGATACGGCGAGCGCAGGAAGTCCCACACTTTCGGCAATGCCTGGCGCAGGCGCCCGGGCGGCGTGGTTTCGAGCAGCGCATCGACTTTCACGCCGGCGTTCAGGTATTGCCAGGCCACCAGGTACAGCAACGGCCCGCAGCCGGCCAGCACGGTACGGTCGGCCGGCACCACGCCCGCCGACTTCAGCAGGATCTGCGCCGCGCCGGCGGTGATGACGCCGGGCAGGGTCCAGCCCGGGATCGGGAAAGGGCGTTCCTGCGCGCCGGTGGCCAGCAGCAGGCGCCGCGCATGCAGGATGCGCGCCTCGCCCGCCACCGAATAGGCCACTTCAAAGCCGCGTTGCGGCTCGGGCGCGGTGCGCTCGGCCACCGCCCACACCGTCGCGCCCGGCAGATAGCGCGCGCCCGACTGGCGGAACGGCTCGACCAGGGAAGCGCCATGCCAGTAATCCGGCCCCAGCACCGTGCGGTCGGTCACCGGCGTGGTGGTAATGGCGCGGTAGATCTGGCCGCCCGGCGCGGGTTGCTCATCCAGCAGCACCGTGTCCACGCCCAGCCGCGCGGCCGTGGTGGCGGCGGCCAGCCCGGCGGGGCCCGCGCCCACCACCAGCAAATCGCATTGCGTCGTCTCGATCATGCCTGCACCTTGCGCGCGCCCAGTTGGCGCTCGATCTTCATGCCTTCGCGCACGGCCGTCATGCAGCCCTGCTGGTTGGCCTGGCCATCGATCGTGACCAGGCAGTCGTAGCACACGCCCATCATGCAATAGGGTCCGCGCGGCACCTCGCCCACCGCGGTATCGCGACAGGCCTGCACGCCGCCGGCGAACAATGCCGCCGCCACGCTGTCGCCGGCGCGGCATTGCAGTTCGGCGCCGTTGACCGTCACGCGCACCGGCGCGCCCTGCGCCTGGCGCTGCGCCTCGTCAAGCCTCTTGAACATGGAACCTCCGGGTCGAGAAGGGCGCCATGTCGTCGGCCAACCGGCCGGCGGCGATCATGGGCGCCAGTTTGAGCGCGTGCGCGGCGGCCAGGGTCACGCCGCTGTGACAGGTGGCGACGAAGGCGCCCGGGCACGTTTCGGATTGCTGGTAGATGGGAAAGCCATCCTGCGACATGACGCGCAGCGCGGCCCAGCTACGCACCACGCGTACCTCGCGCAGCGCCGGCAGCGTGCGCACGGCGCGGTCGGCCAGCGTGCCCAGAATGGGCAGGCCCACGTGGTTGTCCACATAGCCGGCTTCTTCCTGTGAATCGCCGATCAGCCAGGTCCCTTCGTCGGTCTGGCGCAGCGTGGACAACGGCGTCTCGAGCAGACGGCGGGTGCGCTCCAGCACCACGATCTGGCCGCGTTGCGGCCGCACCGGCACCGCCAGGCCGACCTGTTCGCCCAGTGCCTTGTTGGACAGGCCGCCGGCCAATACCACTTGGCGCGCGCGCAGCGCGCCGGCCGGGGTGGCGATCTCGAACACGCCATCGCGGCGCTGGATACGCAGCGCCGGACGGCGCGGCAGGTAATCCACAACGCGCTGTGCAAAACTCATATGCAACGCGCGCAGCAATTTGAGCGGATTGGCGATGCCATCGACCGGCGTCCAGGTGGCGCCGCGCACGTCGGGGCCAATGCCGGGCACCAGGTCGGCCACCTCATTGCGGTCCAGCAGCTTCCAGTCGTACTGCGCCATGCCCGGCTGCGCCAGCAGGGTGCGCATGAAGTTGGCGCGCGCCTGCATTTCCTCGTCGCTCAGCAGCACGTGCAGCCCGCCGCGCTGCTCCAGGTGCACGTCCACGCCGGTCTCGTCGTACAGGTCGGCCGCCAGTTGCGGCCAGGCGCCAGCCGAGGTCATGGTCCATACCCCGTAGCGCGGCAAGCCCATGCCCTTGCTCTGCACCCACACCAGTCCGAAGTTGCCGCGCGAGGCGCGATAGGCCACGTCGCCCTCGTCCAGCACCGCAACGTGGTCGAGCACGCGGCGCAGCCCGTAGGCCAGCGCGGAACCGACCAGGCCTCCGCCGATCACCACGGCATCGTAGATGCCGCGATGCGCTGGCGCGCGCGGCGCCAGTTGTTTCTCGTCCGTCATTAGCGTCCCTTTCCGACAAACAGCTTTTCCAGACCCACGAAACGGTCCAGGATGAAGATGGCGATGATGGTCACGTAGATCAGCACGGCGGACACTGCCGTCACCAGCGGGTCGATGGTGTCCTCGATATGCAGGAAGATGCGCACCGGCAGCGTGGTGGTGGACGGCGAGGCAATGAAGATCGACATGGTCAGCTCGTCGAAACTGGTGATGAACGCGATCACCCAGCCGCTGACCACGCCCGGCAGCAGCAGCGGCAGCACCACGCGCCGGAAGGCGGTCCAGTTCGACGCGCCAAGCGACTGCGCCGCGCGCTCCAGCGCCGGATCGATGCCGGTCGCAGATGCCAGCACCAGGCGCAGCGCATAGGGCATGATGAGGATCACGTGCGCCACCACCAGCCCCACATAGGTGCCCGCCAGATCGACGGTGGTGAAGAACTTCAGGAAGGCCAGCCCCAGCACCACATGCGGGATCATCAGCGGCGACAGGAAAAAGGCCACCAGCGCTTCGCGGCCGCGAAAGCGGTTGCGCGCCAGCGCCAGCGCGCTCGGCACCGCCAGCGTGATCGCCAGGCTCGCCGACAACGCGCCCAGCCCCAGGCTGAACCAGAACGCCTCGATGAAGCGGGGGTTGTCGAGAATGGCGCGGAACCAGCGCAGCGACAGGCCGCCGCTGGGCAGCGAGATAAAGCCTTCGGAGGTGAACGCCACCGCGCACACCATCACGATGGGCGCCAGGATGAACAGAATGAACAAAGTGTGGAACAGCAGGCCGATGGGGCCATTGCGGAAGTTCATGTCAGGCCCCCGACGGATTGAAGACCGCGCCGTAGCGGCGCTCGATCAACCGGTTGGCCGACAGCAGCACCACCACGGTCGCCACCAGCAGCACCACGGCGAGCGCTGCGCCCAGGGGCCAGTTGAGCGTATTCAGGAACTCGTCGTAGGCGGCGGTGGCCACGTTCTTCAGGCGCCGGCCGCCGATGATGGCGGGCGTGGCGAAGGAACTGGCGGCCATCGCGAACACCATGATAGACCCCGACAGGATGCCGGGCATGACCTGCGGCACGATCACGCGCCGGATCACCGTGAACTGACTGGCGCCCAGCGACAGCGCGGCGGCCTCGGTCGACGGATTGATCCGCTGCAGCGACGCCCACACCGAGATCACCATGAACGGCACCAGCACGTGCGTCAGTGCGATGCCCACGCCCAGGTTGCTGTACATCAGGTCGATCGGCGTGGCGATCAGGCCGATGCCCATCAGCCCCTGGTTGATCAGGCCGGTGGAGCCGAACAGCAGCGCCCAGCCCAGCGTGCGCACCACCACCGAGATCAGCAGCGGTCCCAGCACCACCATCAGGAACAGGCCTTTCCATGGATTGGCCATGCGCGACAGCACATAGGCCTCGGCCGTGCCCAGCACCAGGCACGCCACCGTCACCAGCGCGGCCACGCCGAAGGTGCGGGCGTAGATCTCGTAGTAGTAGCCGTCGCTGAAAATCTCGAAGTAGTTCTTCCAGGTGAAGGTGGCCTGTATGCCGCCGTAGAACTGGAAGTCGAAGAAACTGATCAACACCACCAGCGCCATCGGCACCACCAGGAAGGTGGCGTAGACGGCCAGCGCCGGCGCGCTCAACAGCCAGGGGTTGGTGCGCGCGCTCATGGCGTGGGCTCCTGGCCGGCCACGGCGCACATGTCCTGCGCGCGCCAGCGCAGATGTACGGTTTGGCCTTCGGCGGGCACCGGCACGCCGTCGTTCTGGCGGATCACCAGCACTTCGCCAACCGAGGTATCGACCTGGCACAGCCAGTGGTTGCCCTGGAAGACGCGCGTCTTCATGCGGCCGGGCAGGGCACAGGCGCCCGCCTCGGCGAACAGGATTTTCTCGGGCCGCACGATCACCGCGCCCTGTGGCACAGGCTGGCCTTCCATGGGAATGTGGGCCTCGCCGATGCGCGCGCGCACCTCGTCCGCATAGGTTTGCGGCGTCGGCGTGAAAACGTTGGCCTTGCCCAGGAACCCGCCGACAAAGCGGCTCGTCGGGGCTTCGTAGGCGGCGAATGGTTCGGCCACCTGCTCGACCCGCCCCTGGTTCATCACCACCACCCGGTCCGACAGGGCCAGCGCTTCGGATTGGTCGTGCGTCACCAGAATGGTGGTGGTGCCGACGGTGCGCTGGATGCTGCGCAGTTCCAGTTGCATCTCCTCGCGCAGCTTGGCGTCCAGGTTCGACAGCGGCTCGTCCAGCAGCAGCACGCTGGGCCGGATCACCAACGCGCGCGCCAGCGCCACGCGCTGCTGCTGGCCGCCCGACATGCGCGCCGGATGGCGGTCGGCCAGATGCGACAGGCCCACCAGCTTGAGCGCCTCGGCCACCCGCGCCTGCCGCTCGTCCTTGCCGACGCGCTGCATCTCCAGGCCGAATGACACATTCTCGGCCGCGGTCATGTGGGGAAACAATGCGTAGTTCTGGAACACCATGCCCAGCCCGCGCTTGTTGGCCGGCGTGCGGCTGACGTCCTTGCCGTCCAGCACGATGCTGCCGCCGCTGGGTTCGACGAACCCGGCGATCATCTGCAGGGTGGTGGTCTTGCCGCAACCAGACGGCCCCAGCAGCGAGATGAACTCGCCGCGCTCGACCGACAGGCTCAGATCCTCCACCGCCGTCAGGTCGCCGTAGCGCTTGGACAGGCGGTTCAATACGAGATAGCTCATGGATGCTCCCGCTGGCGGCGCGCCCGCGCCGCCGTTGCGTGCTGGTGTACGAACTTCAACGCTCGATTTCGCGCGTCCAGCGCTTGTTCCAGTCTTCGCGGTTCTGGTTGACCGTGTCCCAGTCGATCACGATCAGGTCATCGGCGCGCTTGCCGATCGGCAGCGGCACGCGCGGATCGTCGGCCACCTTGGCCTGCTTGTTGACGGGACCATAGCCATAGGCGCTGGCCAACTGCTCCTGCACTTTCGGGCTGACCAGGTAGTTCACGAAGGCCTGCGCCAGCGGATTGGCATTGGCCTTGGCCACCGGACACACCGACGACAGCAGCGCATAGGCGCCTTCGCGCGGATAGACGAAGCCCACCGGGAAGCCGGTGTCGGCGAATGCCTTGACGCGCCCGCTGCCCCATACGGCGATGGCGGCTTGCCCGCTGGAGAACAGTTCCGTCATCTTGCCGGGGGAAGGTTCGTAGACCAGCACGTTGGGGCCGATCTCGTCCTTGAAGGCCTTGAAGCCAGGATCTATCTTCTTTTCGCCGCCGCCGCCTTCGCGGGCGAATTCCACCAGCGCGTGCAGGCCATAGGTGTTGTTCAGCGGCGGCACCACCAGCAGTTTCTTGTACTTGGGGTCCTTCAGGTCCTTCCATGAGGTGGGCGGCGCCCACTTGCGCTCTTCGAAGACCTTCTTGTTGTACATGATGCCGGTGGCGACGATGCCGATGGCCACTGCCTTGTCGCCCTTGTAGCGTGCCGTGCCGTAGAGATCGTTGGCCGGCAGGCCCTGGATCGGCGCGCAGAAGCCGAGCGCGATGGCCTGGTACATGGGGCCGTCGTCGATGATGGCCACGTCGATCTGCTGGTTGCTTTTCTGCGCCTGCAGGCGCGCCACCGTGTTGGTGGAGTTGCCCGCCACATAGTCCAGCTCGACGCCGTGCTGCTTGGCGAAGGGCGGGAAGATGTCTTTGCGCATGATGTCTTCGAACGAGCCGCCGTAGCCGGCGACCACCAGTTTCTGCTGCGCCTGCGCGTTGGCGCACACACCGACGGCCACCGTGGCCGCCGTCAGGACTGCGAGTACCTTGCCCATGAAAACCCCCGTTTATTGGAAGAGAACTGCAAGAACTGCCGGTGCTGCCTGAATCCGGGGATGGACTCGCCGCTGAAAAAAATGCGGCCCCGCTTGCCCCGCGACCTCATGTCCGCCGTACAATTTGTCCGTACATGAATGTCCGGACAAATAATGGATCCGCAGAGACTGTCTTGTCAATCGGTTATTGTCCGGACAAACCCCGATAGAAATAGGACAAAAAAGGAGCCAACCATGACCCGATCCTCCGACCGCGCGCCCGATCCGGCCGCCGCGCGCGAGGCCCGCGGCCAGGCCGCGGCGCCGGACGACGAGGCCGGCGGTCCGCGCTACAAGAGCATCTACCAGCAGTTGGCGCGCGACATCGGCAGCGGCCGCTATCCGGTCATGACGTTGCTGCCGACCGAGCACGAACTGTGCGACCAGTTCGGCGCCAGCCGCCATACGATCCGCGAAGCCATCCGCATGCTGACGGTGGCCGGCATGGTGTCGCGCCGTCCCGGCGTGGGCACGCGGGTCGAGACCGCCCACGCCAGCACGCGCTTCACGCAGCGCATTTCACAGTTCCCGGATCTGCTGCAATACGCGCGCAATGCGGCGCTGCTGGTGCAGGAGGTGCGCACGGTCAAGCTGACCAAGCGCCTGGCCGAGACGCTCGGGACCGAGGCCGGCCATTCATGGCTGCATATCAATTCCATCAAGACGCTGGGCGACCAGGACACGCCGGTCGCGTGCACGCTGATCTACGCCGACCCCGCACACTCGGACCTGCGCGCAGACATCCAGCCGCGCATTTCGCTGCTGCGGCTGATCGAAGACCATTTCGGCAACCGCATCCACGAGGTCAACCAGGAGTTCTCGGCCACGCCGATCGCCGCGGGCATCGCCCGCCAGCTGCACGTCGAGCCGCAGACGGCGGGCTTTGTCATCACGCGCCGCTACTACGGCGGCGGCGGGGTGCTGCTGCTGGCCACCATCACCACGTTCCCGCACGACAAGATGAAGTATTCGATGTCGCTCAACGTGGCCTGACGGGCGGGCCGGCGGGGGGTGCTGGTGGCTGCGTTTT
>NZ_JCBANN010000104.1:0-9786 GCF_059761975.1 Achromobacter sp. 46006 | reverse complement strand
TCGGCAAGACCGACACCGAACGCGTCGCCATCGCCACCGCCGGCGTCCGCATGAATGCGGTGGCCTACGGCCTGCTGACGCAGCCCGGCCAGGGCAAGGGCGAAGTGCTCAACACCGCGCGCGTCGCAGCGGGTGCTGTCCTGCAGGGTCTTTTCCTGGCGCAGGTAGCGCGTCAGCCACGGCGTCGGCACGGCGCGCGCCGGCAGGCCGGCCACGCTTGTGAATTCGGCCAGCTTGTCGGGGTCGGCTTCCATCAGCACGCGCTTGAAGTTCTCGTGGGCGTCGCCTTCCCGGGTCACGGCAAAGGCCGTGCCCACCTGCACGCCGTCGGCGCCGTGGCCGAGCCAGTGGCGCACCTGCTCGTGGCTGCCGACGCCGCCGGCCACAATCAGGCGCGGGGCGTCGCGGCCCAGTTGCAGGTCCTGGAACAACTGGCGGCATTCGGCCAGCACGCGCTTGAAGTCGAAGCGTTCGTCGTGGATGTCGTCCAGGCGCGCCGCGCCCAGGTGGCCGCCGGCGTAGCCGGGGTGTTCGATGACCACGGCGTCGGCCATGCGGCCTTTCTTCATCCACTTTTTCAGCACGGCGGCCACGCCGCGCGCTTCCGACAGGATGGGGACCAGCGCCACCTTGGGATAGTCGGCGGTCATGTCGGGCAGGTCCAGCGGCAGGCCGGCGCCCATGACGATGGCCTGGGCGCCGCTTTCGCAGGCCTGGCGCACCAGGGCGGGATGGTCGCGCACGGCCTTCATGACGTTGACGGCCACCACGCCGCGCCCCTGCGCGGTGTCGAGCGCGGCGCGCACTTCGCGGTCCAGCGCGACGCGGTTGGCGCTGTCGATCTGTTCACGGTCGCGGCAGTCCTCGGTCTGCTCGATCAGGTCGGGATGGTGATGGCGCAAGTCCACACTGGCGATGGTGCCGACCGCGTTCTGGCTGGCGACCGCGCCGGCCAGGCGATGGGCGGATACGCCGACGCCCATGCCGCCCTGGACAATGGGCAGCAATTCGCGTCCGGCGAGAGTGAGGGATTTGAACCACGTCATGAAATGGAAGCCTTTATTGGGAACAGTGGCTTCGAGGCTAGAGCAAGGCATGACGCGCCGCCTTGCGCGGAATCAAGCAGGCGGGTGAAAGCGGGGAGAGGGAACGCGGCAGGGGCGTGGCCCGGCCGGGCAGACAAAAAAGGGGCGGAGCCGGCGGGCTCCGCCCCTGACCAATGGTGGCCTTACGCCACCAGCTTGACCAGCGCCGGCACCGTCAGCACGGCGGTGTAGTAGCCCATGAACTGCACGCCGGTGTTGAAGCCGAAGCGGCGCGACAGCAGGCCGCCGAACAGGCCCATGGTCAGGATCACCAGCAGGCCCAGGAACTGGCCTTCCCATACGCTGATCACGATGATCAGGCCGACGAAGGTGGCGATGATGGCCTCGTGGCTGACCTTGCGCGACACGAACAGCGCGGCGCGGCGCGCGAAGTTCATGGCGAACGGGTAGGACACGATGGCCGCCAACAGCACCGCCAGCATGCCGTAGCCCAGGAACTCCCAGTGGCTCAGCAGATTGTGCAGGTTGTGGGTCTGGCCGCTGGCCGCGTCCACCGTGAAGCGCGGCGGCGCGTTGAACAGCGGCGCGGCCGGGCCGGCCGCGACCGGGCTGAGCGGCAGGCCGAAGGCGATCAGCGGGATCAGGGCCTCGGCGATGTAGGTCGCCTCGGTGACGCCGTTGCGCGCGCTCAGCACCGTGGTCAGGCGGTGGTAGGCGTGCTTGACGCGCGAGCCCACCAGCTCGCCCAGCACTACTGTCATGGCCACCGGACTGAACACGAAGGTGGCGCTGGAGACGGTGGCGGTGGCCAGGGTCCAGCGGGTCTGGATGCGGTCCATCACCTTGAGCGGGTTGGGGAAGTAGCCCGACCAGCCCTTGACGTCCGGCGCCAGCGAGAACGTGCGCACCTTGTCGCGCATCATCTGCGCCCGGCCCTGCGGCGCGATCACGGTGAACAGGTCCGCGATCAGCGGGCCGATGGCGATGCCCAGGAAGTAGCTGATGCTGAGCTTGACGCCGTATTTGGCGGTCAGGCTCTGCAGCGCCACGATCACCACCACGAACGGCACCAGCAGCGCCACCGCGGCCCAGCGGCCGGCCGAGAAGTAGGCGATCAGCACCGCCGCGGCCAGGAAGATCCACGGCGCCGACTTGGTGATGGCGGCGCCGAACGGCGCCAGCAGCACCGCGAACAGCACCGCCAGCGGCACGGCCACGAAGGCCGCCACGATGGCGCCGGACACCATCTTGCGCAGCGCGATGTGGGGCACGCCCAGCTTGCGCAGCATGTTGGCGTCCTGCAGCAACGGCGTGGCCATGGTGTCGCCGGGAATGCCCAGCAGCGCCGTCGGCACCGCATGCGTCATGTGCTTGGCCACCGCGCCCGCCAGGAAGAAGGTGAAGACGCCGGCGGGCGGCACGCCCAGCAGCACCACCAGCAGCGTCAGCGGCGCCAGCGTGGTGGTCTCGTCGGTGCCGGACACCAGGCCAATGGCGGCGAACACCACCGCGCCCAGGAGGCCCATGCCGGCGGCCACCATGATCTGTTCAAGCAACACGGGATCGCTCATGCCGGCACCTCCGCGCGTACGGGTTGCGGCGCATGACGCGGCGCGGCCGCCGCGGCGGGCGCGGCGAACAGCTCGTACAGGCCCAGTTCCTGCAATTCCTTCACCACCACCGGCGGCAGGTCCGCCAGCGTGCCCAGGCCGCCCGGTTGCGCGGCCAGTTCGGCCAGCACCTCGGCGCGCCAGGCCGGATCGTGCGAGGCGCTGTGTTCGACCACTTCGCGCTTGGGCGGGAACAGGCGGGCGCAGATCACGCCCGCCAGCACGCAGCCGCCCAGGCCGGCCAGCATGGCGTAGGCGTGCGCCAGCTCGGGTGACGCGACCTTGTCGCGCAGCCAGGCGCTGGCGGCATAGAAGCCCGCCACGCTGACGGCGATGCCGATGGCGATGGCCCAGGCCAGGTGACGCAGGTCGACCGTGTCGTTCCATACTTCGGCCAGGCGTCCGGCGGATGCCTTGTTGTTTCTTTCCATGTCTGTCTCCTTGATGGATGGACGACGCCGGGAATCCCGGCGACCGCCTCTGTTCTTGTGCGGCCGGCGTACCCGCGCCGGCCGTCCCGGGCCGTCAGGCCGGGTGACGCAGTTCCTCCAGCAGTGCCAGCGCGCGGTCGGCGCGCACGTCCTTTTCCGCCGCCATGCGCTTGGCCAGTTGGTCGACCTCGGCGCCTACCGCGCCCACGGTCAGGGCGATGTTGCGCGCGTGCAGTGCCATGTGGCCGCGCTGGATGCCTTCGGTGGCCAGCGCCCGCAGCGCGCCCAGGTTCTGCGCCAGGCCCACGGCTACGGCGATCTCGCCCAGTTCCTGGGCCGAGCGCACCGCCATGATCTTGAGCGCCAGCCGCGCCAGCGGATGTGTCTTGGTGGCGCCGCCCACCAGGCCCACCGGCATCGGCATTTCCAGCGTGCCGACCAGTGCGCCGCTGGCGTCCTTTTCCCAATGGGTCAGCGAGGTGTAGCGGCCGTCGCGGCAGGCATAGGCATGGGCGCCGGCCTCGACCGCGCGCCAGTCATTGCCGGTGGCGACGATGACCGGATCGATGCCGTTCATGATGCCTTTGTTGTGGGTGGCGGCGCGGTACGGGTCGGTGGCGGCGAACACATAGGCGTCCAGCACGCCCTCGATGATCTCGGCGCCGCTGCGGTCCTTGGTGTCGAGGGTCTGCGGCGTCAGGCGCACGCGGGCCCGCGACAGGCGCAGGTCGGCCAGGTTCGACAGGATGCGCAGCCGCACCGTGCCGCCGGTGATTTCCTCGACCAGCGGCGCCACGGCCTCGGCCATGGTGTTGACGGTGTTGGCGCCCATGGCGTCGCGCACGTCGACGATCAGGTGCAGCACCAGCATCGGGCCGCGCGGCGTGTCGGCGAACACGTGCGCCTCGATGTCCTGGCAGCCGCCGCCCAGGCCGATCAGCACCTGGTCGCGGCTGTTGGCCAGCTTGACGATGCGCTCGCGCTCGCGCAGCAGGGCAACGCGCGCGCCGTGCGGATCGGTCAGGCCCAGCACCTGCACCTGGGCGCGCATCAGCGGCCGGGTGCTGGAGGTCTCGAAGCCGCCGTTCTCGCGCGCCAGCTTGGCCATGAACGAGGCCGCGGCCACCACCGACGGTTCTTCCACCGCCATCGGCACCAGCACGTCGCGGCCATTGACCTGGAAGTTGCCGGCCACGCCCAGCGGCAGCTCGAAGGCGCCGATGACGTTCTCGATCATGCCGTCGGCGAGCTCCAGGCCGAGCGCGCCCGGCTCGGCCAGTTGCCGGCGTTCCTCGGGCGTCAGGCCGGCCGCGTCGGCGATTGCGGCGAGGCGCTGGGCGGGGGTGAGGGCGCGGAAGTTGGGCAGGCGTGAATCGGCCACCATGGCATGTGTCTCCATCGGAAAATCTAAGAATTGGGTGACCGGATTCTAGGTAAACTGTACCGGCATTCAGAGGTACAGTTTGGACGAACAGTACCATCGCACTGCACCAATTTTCGACTTTTCCCCGCTGGAAACCACGCCGTGGACGCCGACAACTCCCCGGGCCGCGCCCCGCGCGCCGCGCCCATCGCCGAAAGCCTGGCGCGCCTGATCGGGCGCCAGATCGCCGAGGGCGTCTACCGCCCGGGCGATAAATTGCCCTCGCTGCGCGAGCTGGCGCAATTGCATCGCTACGCCAAGAACACCGTGGTGGTGGCGTTCGAGATGCTGGTGGCGCGCGGGCTGGTGGAACCGCGCCGCGGCTCGGGCTTCTACGTGCTCGACACCGGGCCGGCGCAGCGCGCCGCCGACGAAGAACCGGGCCAGTTGAGCCGCGCCATGGACATCGTCTGGCTGATGCGCGAACAGCTCAAGACCCAGCCCGACGCCATCGCCGCCGGCGACGGCTTTCCGCCGGTGGAATGGCTGGCCGACATGCGCATGGACCGCTACCACCAGAAGGTGGTGCGCACCGGCCTGGGCACGTTGTTCCGCTATGGCAGCCGCTTCGGCTATGCGCCGCTGCGCGAGAGCCTGGTGCGCAAGCTGGGCGACGTCGGCATCAGCGCGGCGCCGTCGCAACTGGTGCTGACGCACGGCGCCAACGAGGCCATGGATCTGGTGATCCGCTACTTCCTGCCGCCGGGCGCGGCGGCGCTGGTGGACGATCCCGGCTATTACCCGCTGTTCGGCAAGCTCAAGCTGGCCGGCGTGCGCATGCTGGGCGTGCCGCGCCTGTCGGACGGCCCCGACCTGGCGGCGCTGGAGGCCTTGCTGCAGCGCGAGAAGCCGCGCCTGTTTTTCACGCAGTCGCTGGCGCACAATCCCACCGGTTCCGACATTTCGCCGGCCAAGGCCTACAAGCTGCTGCAATTGTCAGAGCGCTACAACCTGATCGTGGTGGAGAACGACCCGCTGGCCGACTTCAAGCCGACCTCGGCGGTGCGGCTGTCGGCGCTGGACCAGTTGCAGCGCACGCTCTACATCGGCAGTTTCTCGAAATCGTTCTCGGCGGCGCTGCGGGTCGGCTTCATCGCCTGCGGCGCGGGCCTGGCCAGCGACCTGGCGGACCTGAAGGCGCTGGTGCACGTCAGCAGTTCGGAATACTGCGAGCGCATGGTCGACGTGATGCTGCGCGACGGCCACTACGAGCGCCACCTGGTGCGCCTGCGCCAGCGGCTGGAAGCGGCCACCGGCGACGCGCTGCGGGTGCTGGATTCGTTGGGCGCCGAGGTCTACACGCGGCCCACCAGTTCGCTCTATCTGTGGGCGGCGTTTCCCGGCATCGACAATTCGCTGGCGCTGGCCGAGGACCTGATGCCGCAGAAAGTCATCATGGCGCCGGGCCGCGTGTTCAGCGTCGACCCGACGGCGGCCTCGCCCTGGTCGCGCTGCAACGTGGGCGCGGTGGCGTCGCCGCGCTTTCACGCCGCGCTGGCGGCGCGCCTGGGGCGCGGCGGCGCTCAGCGGTAGCTGAATTCCTCGAACCAGCCGCGCAGCAGGGCCTGCGCCTGCGCGCCCAGCAGCCGCGCCGGCGGGGTGCTGGGGCAACTGCGCGCGCCTTGCACCGCGAAGCGCTTGACGCCGCGCCGCGCCAGTTCGCGCGCCAGGCCCAGCAGGCGAGGCTCGTCGAGCCAGTCGGGATGCCAGGTGATGCGGCATTCGAAATCCACGCCCGCCGTCAGCAGTTGCGTCAGGCAGGCCTGCGCCGACCGGTGCGAATCGCGCCGGCCGGTGATGTCGTCATAACCCTGCGTATCGGCCTTGATGTCCAGGCCGACCCAGTCCAGGTAGCGCAGCACGTCGGCCAGCCGCAGCGGATAGATGCCGGCGGTGTGCAGGCCGATGCGGTAGCCCATGCGCCGCGCTTCGCGGATCATCGACGGCAGGCGCGGCTCGCTCAGCGGTTCGCCGCCCGAGAACACCACCGCGTCGAGCAGGCCCTGGCGGTTGTCGAGGAAGGCGCGTACGTCGCGCCAGTCGTAGCGCGCGTTGCGCGTCTGCAATTCGGGGTTGTGGCAGTAGTGGCAGCGCCAGGGACAGCCGGCGATGAAGACGACGGCGGCCAGCGTGCCGGGCCAGTCGACGGTGGAAAACGGCGTCAGCCCGCCCACCGCAGGGGAATGGCGCGGCAGCGGCTGGGCCGCCGGCCGCGGCGGCGCGGCATAGGCCATGCGCGGTGGGTGGCGGGCGGGGGCGGCCTTGCGGCCGCCGGCCGCTTCAGGCACGTTGTTCGACGAAGAAGCGGCGTTCATTGAATTCGCCTTGTTTGCCGGTATTGAAGGAAGACACGGGGCGGTGGTAGCCCATGACGCGGGTCCAGACTTCGCAGCGCACGCGCTGGCTGTCGTCCAGGCGCAGCGCCTGCGGGGCGGCGGCTTCGGGAGAGATCACGGTTTGCATAATGGCTCCTTGGGGAAAGGCCGGGCGGGGATCGCCCGGGGAAAAAAGCGGTCGACAGCGGCGGTCAGGCCGGCGCGCAGCAAGACGCCTGCTTGGCCAGCAATTCGGCGTCGCACTTCGGGCAGAACTCGTGGTGCCCGGCCAGATAACCGTGGTTCGGGCAGATCGAGAACGTTGGCGTGACGGTGATGTAGGGCAGGCGGAAGTTCGACAGCGCGCGCCGCACCAGGTCCTTGCAGGCGCTGGCCGACGACACGGCTTCGTTCATGTACAGGTGCAGCACGGTGCCGCCGGTGTACTTGCCCTGCAGGGCTTCCTGCAGCGCCAGCGCCTCGAACGGATCGTCGGTGTGGCCCACGGGCAACTGGCTGGAGTTGGTGTAGTAGGGCTGCGCCTCGGTGCCTGCCTGCAGGATGCCGGGGTAGCGCTTGCGGTCCTCTCGGGCGAAGCGGTAGGTGGTGCCTTCGGCCGGCGTGGCCTCCAGGTTGTAGAGGTGCCCGGTCTCTTCCTGGAACTCGGTCATGCGCGCCCGCACCCGGTCCAGCAGGCGCACCGCCAGCGCGTGGCCGGCCGGCGTGGTGACGTCGTCGGCGTCGTCGCTGAAGTTGCGGATCATCTCGTTGATGCCGTTCACGCCCAGCGTGCTGAAGTGGTTGCGCAGCGTGCCCAGGTAGCGCCGCGTGTACGGGTACAGCCCTTGGTCGATGTAGCGCTGCACCACCTTGCGCTTGGTTTCCAGCACGTCGCGGCCCAGGCCCAGCAGGTGATCCAGGCGCGCCATCAGCGCGGCCTCGTCGCCGCGGCAGGTGTGGCCCAGGCGGGCGCAATTGATCGTCACCACGCCCACCGAGCCGGTCTGCTCGGCCGAGCCGAACAGGCCGTTGCCGCGCTTGAGCAGCTCGCGCAGGTCCAGTTGCAGGCGGCAGCACATGGAGCGCACCATGTGCGGCTCCAGGTCGGAATTGAGGAAGTTCTGGAAGTACGGCAGGCCGTAGCGCGCGGTCATCTCGAACAGGCGCTCGGTATTGGGGTGGTCCCAGTCGAAGTCGGGCGTGATGTTGTAGGTGGGAATCGGGAAGGTGAACACGCGCCCCTTGGCGTCGCCGGCCATCATCACCTCGATGTAGGCGCGGTTGATCATGTCCATCTCGGCCTGCAGGTCGCCATAGGCGAACGGCATTTCCTCGCCGCCGACGTAGGGGATCTGTTCGCGCAGGTCGGCCGGGCAGGTCCAGTCGAAGGTCAGGTTGGTGAACGGCGTCTGGGTGCCCCAGCGGCTCGGCACGTTCAGGTTGTAGATCAGCTCCTGCATGCTTTGCTTGACCTCGGCGTAGGTCATCGCGTCGCGGCGGATGAAGGGCGCCATGTAGGTGTCGAACGAGCTGAAGGCCTGGGCGCCGGCCCATTCGTTCTGCAGCGTGCCCAGGAAGTTGACGATCTGGCCGATGGCCGCCGACATGTGGCGCGGCGGCGTGGCCTCGATCTTGCCGGGGATGCCGTTGAAGCCCTCGGTCAGCAGTTGGCGCAGCGACCAGCCGGCGCAGTAGCCGCTGAGCATGTCGAGGTCGTGGATGTGGATGTCGCCGTCGCGGTGGGCCTGGCCCGCCTCGGGCGTGAAGACGTTGGACAGCCAGTAGTTGGCGGTGACCTTGCCGGCCACGTTCAGGATCAGGCCGCCCAGGCTGTAGCCCTGGTTGGCGTTGGCGTTGACGCGCCAGTCGCGCTGTTCCAGGTATTCCTCCATGGCGCTTTCGACGTCCACCAGCGTATGGCGCAGCGCGCGCAGGCGGGCGTGCTGTTCGCGGTAGACGATGTAGGCGCGGGCGGTGCGCCAGTAGCCGGCCTTGACCAGCGTTTCCTCGACCTGGTTCTGGATGGTCTCCACGCCGGGGCAGACGTTGCCTTCGGCGGCTAGCGACTCGATCACCGCGCCGGTCAGCGCCTGGGCCACGTCGGCGTCCAGTTCTCCGGTGCCGCGGCCGGCGGCGGCGATGGCCGCCGCGATCTTGGCGCGGTCGAATGCGACGACCCGGCCGTCGCGCTTGAGGATGTGTTGGAGTTGCATCGCTGGCACCATATGTTGTGGGGTGGAAAAACTCTACCACTACCTATGGTGTTGAAAACGCGCTTGCCGAGCCGTTTGTCAGGCTGGCTTGATGCCGGTCAAATGGCGCCGGCCGGCCCGGCGCGGGCGCAATACGCCCCTAGAAGCCAAAGCCGACCCCGGCGATCGAGATCACCACCGCCAGCGCGGCGGTGCGCATCGCCGGGCGCGGCGACCACGACAGCATGCCGACCCACAGCAGGGCGCCGGCAGACAGCCAGCCCAACCAGGCCACCACGCCCACGGTGTTGCCCCACAGGCCGACGCAGGGCAGCAGCGCCAGCAGCAACAGCAGGACGCCGGCGGCGCGCAGCACGCGCGAATGGCCGGCGGAGCGATCGCGGCCCCACACCTGGTCGTAGTGGCGCGGCATCGCCAGGCTGAGGCAGGCCATGCCGGCATAGGTCAGCAGCAGCGCCATGGCGATGGCGAAGAGGTCGTTGAGGTTCATGCCGTGGCTTCCTGGGATGGGCGCGCATTGTGCGGCGGTGGGGCCGACAACGGTTTCTCCCACAATCGTAGCGCGGCCCAGCCGGCCGCGAGGCCCGCGGCTGCGCCGTCGACGCCGCCGGGCGGGCGCAGGCGCAGCAATGCGCCCGTGGCGGTCGAGGTGTCTCTTATACACAACTCCCAGCCCACCAGACTAGTTCGGCAATCTCCTATGCCACCTTCTGCTTCTAAAAAAATACGCCTACGACTTCAAGCTGAG